>NZ_JASDDE010000008.1:0-101478 GCF_030407565.1 Pseudoalteromonas sp. APC 3694 | reverse complement strand
GAATAAGCGATCAAAGTTAATGCAATTGGGTGATCAAAGCTGGAGAGAATATGCAATTAGCCATTGTAACTGGGGTTACGTTTATATAGTGGAAGCTATCCAAGCGGCTAAGTACTTTATTTAAAGCTTCGGTAGAAATTGAATTTTTAAATAACGCAGATAATTGCTCGGCAAGAGGGATGGGGTCTATTTCTCTCTCAAATCCATCGCTAAAAACAATATCCTCCCCGAATTCACCATAGTTTTCGAGGTCTAACTCTTTTGAAGTACAAAGATAAACCATGCCGTCGCCTTTGTGACGCCATTCAAGTATTTCAAATAAGGCTAAGGCTATTTTAATATCAAGCGGTTGTAAGTTAGGGTTGGATATAACATTTAAAGCAAAGTGTTCGTCTCCTTCAGGTGCTTTATCAAATGCAAAAATATCGCCATTGTTATTTTTAGTAGAGCTTTGTAGTAATAGGCGATGAATGTATGTCTCATCACGAGCTCTATATTCTTTCGATAATTTTGAGTTTTGGTGTTTATTTTTGATAGTAATAGGGTTGTCAAATGAGCCTGGGTTTTTATTTATTATTTCCATATAAATCCTAATAAAGTTTATATTAACGCTTCAACTCAATTTATTTAATTTTTTTCTTTTTTAAACAAAACCTTACAAGGTATTGCAACTCCTCAATGAAAAAAACAAATAGAACCACATTTAATTTATTTAAAATCAATGCATTACGCATGATTTTTTGTGCGTTTTTTACGTTATAAAATACTAGTTTATACCAGTTACTATGTACTTACTGATTATAAACAACTAGGTACACAGCATGAACACGACCCCCCAATTAAAACGTATTGTGGCACACTTTGCCACTGAATTATTAGAAGAGTTCGATGTAGAAGAGCTTTGGCACGATAAGCTATTTAAAAAGGCTTTGTGTAACATTTCGGGCTTTAGCTATACAAATTTACAGGGCTTAGATGCTGATGATTTGATCTCGAGATTAGATCATTTAGCAATAAATATTACGCCTAAAACGCTACAAAAAAATGTACATATATTTTGTAAAGCGTTTTGTTTACCAAAAACGGTTACTCCTTTAGTTATTTTTTCTTGCTGTATGACGCTCAGTAAGCCATTGCGCGAACTTGTTGAATACTTACGCGACGATTACGCGAGCGTTATTTTAGAAAAAATAGCTTATGTGATTGGTATTGATGAAGCACTACTCAACAAGCAAATAGGGTTAATTATTGAATCTGGCATGTTTTCAATGGATATGGAGATATTTGCAGGGGAAGATGAGTTTTTAATATTACCAAACGCAATTGCTAAAAGTCTTCTCGAAGGTAAGTTAAATAGTGAAAGTGATATTTTATCTAACTTGGTCTCTCCTTGTGAAACTTCTGAGCTTAGCGCTGCTGATTTATCTCACTTAGATTTAAATACTTTACTAAAAGCTACGCAAAATGCGACTAAGACGGGTGATCAAGCATTAAGTATTCTATTTTATGGTGTACCAGGTTCGGGTAAAACTTCATTGGCGAAATATATAGCGCAAGCCTCTGGTGCGCAGTTGCTTAAGGTACAAGCTAAAGGTAGTAACTTAATAAATCCAACAAACGAGCTCGATAGCCGAAGTGCAAGTTCTGAGCTGCGTTTAGAGCACTTTAATGTGGTGAGTAAGTTGGTAGGTAAACGTAAAAAAACAATGCTGCTACTGGATGAGTGTGAAAACATTTTTGAGCGTGATTTATTCTCTAAAAGCTTCTCTAAAGAGCTACTTCATACCTACATTGAGAACCACCCTGTGGTGAGTATTTGGATCACTAATCATTTAGAGGATTTACCACAGAGCGTTATTAGACGATTTAATATTGTTTACGAAATTCCTGAGCTAAACAGAACGACTAAAGAAAAAATGATCGGTAAATATGTTAAAGGCTTGAGTGTTGGTAACAGTTTTATAAGTAAATTAGCTGCCCAACAAAACTTATTGCCAGCTCATATTGCTAAAGCTGTTCATGTAGCCAGGTTATGCGGATTTAAAGCACAAACCGCGCGTGACTGCATAGAAGAGAATATTCAAGATACTTTAACTGCATGCGGCTTTTCTGCTCACGAATTAACTTATCAAGCAGCGCAAAAGTTTAATCCTAAAATGGTGAATATAGAGTCTGAGTATGCGTCACTCGAACAGGTAGAAGAGGCTGTAATTGAATATTCAAGTTCACGAACTCTCCTAACGGGCCCGCCAGGCACCGGTAAAACAGCTTTTGTAAATTACTTATGCGAAAAAGCAGATTTTAAACTTATTTCGGTCAAAGCATCTGACTTATTAAGTATGTGGGTTGGCGAAAATGAGAAAAATATTGCTCAATTATTTAAACAAGCTACACAGGAGGGGAGTGCAATATTTATTGATGAGGCTGATGGTTTGTTGTGCAGCCGTGAACAAGCGACGGCAAACTGGGAGGTGCAAACAGTCAATGAATTATTATGCCAAATGGAGCAATTTCAACTCCCACTTTTTGCCGCAACTAACTTTACTAAAAATTTAGATAAAGCGGTAATGAGGCGATTTGATTTTTATTTAAACTTAACCTATTTGACTGCGGTACAGGCTAAGCAATTATTTAAAGATACATTAGGCTCTGGAGTGTTAAATAAGCACTTAATGGATAAGTTATTCAAGCTTACAAAGCTCACACCAGGTGACTTTGCGATTGTAAAAAGGCAAATGAAGTTTTCAAAAAAGCGCATGACTCAAGAGAGCATGTTATCGATTTTACAAGAGCAAAACGACCTAAAAGAAGGTGGGAAGCAGAAGATTGGGTTTGTTTAACTATTATTAAAGTGTAGTGATATTTTAAAAAATCAATTCAAAGGAACAATAATGACTAAAGCAACTAAGATACAAGTTCAGGATACAATTTTAGACTCAATTCAAGACAGTTTAGAAAAAGCGCATCAATTAACGGGGGTCACATATAGGCAAATGCCAGAGTATTTTCTTAATGTGAGTATAGTAAATGCGTTATGTGATAAATTTCCAAATCTTGGCTATAGATTAGAGATACCAGTTCGAGAAGTATTAGGGAGTTTTGGGCTTATCGAAACCAGCAACGATCAAGATTTAAGAATTGGTGGTAAGTTTGACATAGCAATAGTCAGTCGTAAATCAAAAAGAATAAGGCATGTTATCGAAGTTAAACGCTCCATTAGTCAAAAGGAATTGTTGAAAGAGGCAAAGAGGATTTATACTTTGGCGGATGCCGAACATGGATCTAAGCGTTTACAAACGGGCTATATCGTTAGTGTTCGGCGCCTCAAAGAAACTCTAAAAAGTACAAAAGCAAGTGATTTAATAGACAAAAGATTAGATTACCTTAGTACACAGTTAGAAGGTAAAGCAAAAGTTAGTGTTAGATATAGCTTGTTAGAAGATGCTCAACCATATGGTTTTGATGACCAAGAAAAGTTGTTAATTAGTGTCTTTAGTATAAGTATTTAATTTATAGAATTAATCATGCAAGTTTTACGATACGAAATTATTTTAGATTGTATACCCGTTAGACCTTTTCGTAGGTCAACCTCTGAGCTGAAGCTTATGCTACTAAATCAAGGCTTTAAAGTAACAACTCGGATGCTCCAGCGAGACCTACAATCACTTTACGATCAAGGTTGTTTTGGGCTTGAAAAAGACACGCGTAGTAAGCCGTATGGTTGGTCTATCAATGCGCAGTGGCGAGGTGGTAGCGCTAAAATAATGAGCAGTGAAGTAGCTGAACATTATTTGTTGTTGGAGCAGTTACTGCCGCAATCTGTCCCGAGTTATGTTAAACAGTCGGTACATACTAAAGCAGAGCAGGCGCTTAAACGTTTTAATGGCCATGTACCTGACTGGCTTTCAAACTTGCCTAAGCCTTCATTAAAGGTGAATATTGATACTCATTTAGTGGCGCAAATTGAGCATGTGATTAAGCATAAGCGTGCAGTAAGCGCTGAGCTTTATAGGGTGCTTTATGATGAGGCACATTGGTTGAAGTTTGCTGAGTTGAGTTTTTACAACTTAGTTGAGCACGGCGGTGTGTTGATGGCGCAGTTTATGGTGGGGACGCTTCACGATAAGTGTTACCAGATGCCGGTTTACCGTATACGCAATATACACACTTTGCAAAAGACACGACGTGAGCCAAGTATTGGGCAGTTAAAGTCGTTACGTAGTGCGATTAACAAAGGCATGTTGCAAGAAGGGATTGAGTTAATTATAAAAGTCCCCAAACACTCTGCTGTTAATCAAGAGTTTATTGAGCTTGGCGAGCTGACTGATAAGCAACATATTGATGAAAAAAGTGTATTAGTTACTTACCAGACTATTGATACCGAGCAATTAACCGATGAATTATTTAAATTTTCTTATTGGCTAGAAGTAATTAAACCTGAAAAGTTGCGGCAAAGAATTGTTAGCAAGCTTCAAGCGGCCGCTAACATTTATAAATAACTCCAACTAGTTTAGGTGCGTCAATTTTTGACGCACCTATTTGTTATGCTCCTTTAAAAGTTAAGGAGTGATTAGATTATGTTTCAATTAATTCAACAAAATGATGGTTTATCGATTGGTGTATTTGGTATTGGTGGGTGTGGCTGTAATACGCTTAACAGTATTTTTGAACAACGCGAGTCTGAGCAGGCGCACTTGTACAGTGTTAATACCGACAAAGTGGTACTCGAGCATACGAAAAGTGATGAAACGGTACTTATAGGTGCAGAGCTCACTCATGGCTATGGTGCAGGCGCTGACCCTAAAGTTGGGCTACAAGCAGCGGAAGAGAGTAAAGAGCAGCTTTTAACGCTCATTAATGGCTGCGATATAATACTGTGTGCTACAGGGCTGGGGGGTGGTACTGGAACTGGCGCTAGCCCTTACATTGCAGAGCTTGCAAGTGAGCAAGGTAAACCCATTATATTCGTTGCCACATTACCTTTTAGTAGTGAAGGCGAGTTTAGAAGCAACATTGCGCAAACCGGCCTAAATGCTCTCAAAGAACATGCTAATGCGGTTATTACACTCCCAAACGATCAACTTATTGAAGTACTTGGTAATGATATTGGCTTATTTGATGCGTTTAAACACTCAAACCAAATACTCCACTCACTGATAAAATCACTCATCGATATGCTGTGCTATCAAGGCCTAATAAATGTTGATTTAAACGATTTTGCTAAAATTATGGATTGCCAGGGTGATGCAGTACTAGGTGTTGGTAAATGCGATGAAGAAAGCGAGCTAACTAATGCGCTTGATGGAGCACTTAATAACCCGTTAGTTAATCAAGTTGATATGTCATCAAGTACCGGTGTAATTATACAGGTAAACTGTAAGGAAGAGATTTCACTGGGTAGTTATAACCTGATTACCGATACAGTGCGCCAGCAGGTGAGCCCAAATGCGTTGGTTATTTGTGGTGTTTCAAAAATAGAAAATTTAGCAACGAATTATGAACTGTTGATCATCGCCACTGGTGCAAGCGCTAAGATGATTGTTGAACCTTTTAATAGAGCGCCTAGTAGCGAAACCGAACAATCGCCAGCTGCGAGAGCCAAACCTCAACCCTCTGATATTTTTGACATACCAGCGTTTATACGTAATCAAGCCCCCGCACCTAGTAAAGAATAATTAACTATAAAAATACTTACAGTTAGGATCTAAAAACAAAGTTTTATAAAGTATTATAGGTTTATTGAAAATAAGAGATGGCTTTATGAATACTTTATACATTACAGGGGCTGGAGTAAGTGCTGCTAGCGGTATTCCCACCTTTCGCGGTGAGGATGGCTTTTGGACCATTGGTAGTAAAAACTATACGCCAATGGAAATGGCGACACGTGCAATGTATGAAAATAACCCAAGTGAGTTTTTAGCTTGGTATTATCATCGCTTTGCAACTTATCGTCATCATGGTCCTAACGAAGTGCATCATTGGCTTAGTGATAAAAACTTAATAACTCAAAATATTGATGGGCTAGATGGTAAGGCGGGTAATAAAAATTACATTGCGATTCATGGTCGGCTTGATCAAATGACGCTGTTTCATCATCAAGGTGATAACGTTACACCACAAGCTACGCTATGGAGTAATGTTGATGAGAGCAACTTACATCGCTCTCTACTTGCGTTATTCAATATTGAAAACCATCAGCCAAAGCTTAATCATTCTTTAAAGCCCTTTGTGCTGTTATTTGATGAATATTACACCGAGCTATACCGTATTACTGAGGCGCAGCAGCGAATGATTGATGCCGATAAAATGGTATTTATGGGGACCTCTTTTAGTGTAAACATTACCCAAATGGCACTAGAGATTGCACGTAATTATGCTATTCCAATTGAAATTGTTGACCCTGAACCTACTCATGTATTGCACTCAAATGTAAGCTATAAAAAAATGACTGCATTGGAGTACATACAGCAACAAGGTTAATTAGGTAAATAGGTTATGTATTGCAGCTGGTATACATAACCTATTATGCGTTATTAATAATCAGTACAACTTACATTATGTTATTGTTGGTATTTAATTCACGCTGGTACTCGTTATTTTAGGTACTTAAAAATATTATTAAGAAGACGGTAGCAATGTTAAGTATTTCTCTTGGACCTTTGGTTATTTCCATTTCTCAGTTAATTATTTTTTTAGGGTTAGGCATTTTTTGGGGGCTCACCTATTTATTAACGCGCCAACATCCATTACAAAAAGCGATTTTAGATACGGTTTTTAAAGCAATTGTGGTGGGCTTTTTAGTCTCGCGTTTAGCGTTTGTGTTTACCATGTGGGATGCCTATCAAGGTAACTGGTGGCAGCTTTTTAATATTAGCGACGGTGGCTTTATTGGTTATTATGGTTGGCTCAGCGGTATAGTGGTTTTAGCGTTTTATGCACGTGGTAAAAAAGCGGTAATGAAAAACTACGCTATTGCTGGGTTTGTTGGTTTTTGTTCAATGATTATTCCTAACTTTGCGCTGTCTATCTACCAAACGGGTGTGCAGTTACCGCAGTCTGTTGTGCATAATATGCAAGGGCAGCAAGTTAACTTACAAAACTTCAAAGGTAAGCCGGTGGTGATTAACTTTTGGGCGTCGTGGTGTCCGCCGTGTCGAAAAGAAATGCCGGTACTGCAAGCGGCTCAAAAAAATAACCCGAATATCACGGTGGCATTTGTCAATCAAGGCGAAGACTTACACACGGTAAAAGCGTTCCTTGATGAACAGCAACTCGACCTAAATCATGTGTTTTTTGATCAAAGTAGTAATGTGAGTCGCGAATCAGGTGCTGCGGGCTTACCAACCACTTTGTTTTATAATAGCCAAGGTGAGTTAGTTACCAGTCATATGGGAGAACTTTCTCATGCGAGTTTAGGCTATTATATTCAAGCTATTAGTGATAAAAAATAACGGTGTATTGCTGTTTAATCGCGTCATTCCTTTTTTATGCTCTTTTAATAAGCAGCTAAATAGCAATTTTGCTGCTTAACTTCCTACCTTTATTTGAATTGACTATTTTTTGATAGTTTATTCAGTTACTTATCAGTTTACATTAACAAACTATTAAGCTTGGTTGTGTAAAATACAGCTACTTTTTTCGTATCAGCTTTAGCCGGTACGCTCATCTTTAAGTGTTAACTGTATTTTAAATGGAACTGTTAAAACTATGACCGCTCATCGAATAAGCCACGCTGCACATCACTCTTTTCCACTTTTTATTAAATCAACGCTATGCGTGTCTATTCTATCTGTTATCAATCATGCATATGCTGATGAAGCAGCAGATAAAGCATTAAAAAGCAAAGATATGGAAGTCATTGAGGTGCGTGGTATTCGTTCCAGTATGGCGGCTAATTTAGATATAAAGCGTTTATCGAGCTCTGTGGTTGATGCCATAACAGCAGAAGATATTGGTAAGTTTCCTGATAAAAATGTCGCTGATTCATTACAACGCGTACCTGGCGTGGTGATTGACCGTGACGGAGGCGAAGGCTCATCGGTAAGTATTAGGGGGTTATCATCTGAACTCACCTTTTCTCAGCTAAATGGTAATTTTATTGCGTCATCACCAGGTGAGCCATCTCGTTCGTTTGATTATGCATTACTCCCCTCAGCCATGATTGAAAGCGTGGAAGTGTATAAATCACCAGAGGCACGTTTAGACGAAGGTGGTGTGGGCGGCACGGTATTAATGCATAGTCGTAAACCGCTAAGTATGGAGGCAAACTCTGGGATAATTAACATTGAAAGCACCTATGCCGATGTGACTGAAGAGTCTGAGCCGCAGTTAACTGCGCTTTATTCTTGGAAGAATGAGGCTGATACCTTTGGGGTGTTGCTTGGTTATACCTCACAAAAACGCACTAACCGAACTCTCTCAGGAGGCACAGATGCAAACGTATGGCGCTTTGCCGGCGATAACCCGATAGATACCAATGGTGAGCTGGTTGAAAACAATAATCAGTGGGACTCAATAAGTGATGCTCAGGGTAATAATTATAACGATGTTTGGTTTCCTCAAGTGGTTCGTGGCTCAATTGTAAACGAATTACGTGAGCGAGAAGGGATGCAATTTAGCACGCAGTGGCGCCCAACCAGCCGTGTTGAAATTGGCTTTAACTATTTTGGATTTTCACTTGATAAAAATAGAACTGAGTCGGTGATTGATATACCTGAATGGTCTTTAAATCCTGACTTTTTAACCGATGTAAGTTTGGATGAGTCGGGCACTATTATCAATGGGATGCAATTTGATGCAGCTGCAAGTGGCATAGAGAATGATATGCAATTGCCGTGGATGCGAGGCCGTTATGTGCGTGAAGAGTCGACCTCAGACACCTTTGATTTTAATTTAACCTATGAAGGCGATTATTTTAAAGCCCGTTTTGTGGCGGGCAATACGCGCTCTGAAGGCGGGCCAAAGGAGAGTTGGGAAGCGGCGTATAAAAGTTCAAACGCCGGTGAAAATGAAAGCCGTATAGAAAATGCATCGCAAACAGCGGGTTGGCAAATTAATGAAAACGATATTAGTTTAAATATAGACCCTAATACGCTAGCTAACTTATTAAATGGTGTGGGCGGTGGGCGCGATCCAGGCTCGTCAAATTCAAGCTTTGTGCGCAGTGAACTCGAAGAAGATTATTATCAAGCTGACTTTGATATTTATACCGATTGGGGCATTTTAAGAACAATTAAAACAGGGGTTAAGTACCGAGAAGCTACGCTGCATCGCGAAACCGGTAATACCTTCTTTTTAGATCCTAATTTTGATATTGCTGCAGCAGAAGCCAGCGAGGGGGGGATCACACGTTTTGACAGTTATCAGTGGAACAACGGTATGCCACTAGCACAAGACGTGTTTATTAACGAAGGTAACATTGCGGGTGGTTTTAATATTAACCAAATGCCCGGTATTGATTGGCAAAAATACCGCGATATTGTGACCAGTCATTATGTGCCGTATACACGCAAAGAAGATAACTTTATTTATGATATTGAAGAGCAAATAGCGGCGTTTTATCTGCAAGGTGACTTTGAGTTTAATAGCGTGCGAGGTAATTTAGGGGTACGGGTGGTGCGCACTAAAACCATGACATCATCAACCGACCTATATACTTATTTATTAGATCATACCAATGATGACAGCGGCGAGCCGGTAACCGGAGATGATCGATTTGTTGAAGACTATCAACTTATTACTCAAGAGAGTACCGATACTCAAATTCTTCCTAGCTTTAATATTGCATGGGATATAAGTGATGATGTAGTGGTGCGAGGCGCGGTTGCTAAAGTGATGTCACGACCTGATTATGCCGATTTAGGCGCACAACAACGCATTACCTTTGTCTCAGATGAGTGGGCAGACGATAGAGCTGAGTTTAATGAAATTCCGGGTTTTAGTGGCAGTGGCGGTAATAAAAACTTAAAGCCATTTGAGTCGGTGCAAGCTGATTTATCTATTGAATATTATTACAGCGAAGGCTCTGCCATTGGTTTAGCATTGTTTCATAAAACTGTTGATAATTTTGTTGTTCCCTTAGTTATTGACGTACAACAAGATTTTGCTGGTAAAGAGGGCATAGTTGAGGCAGGAAATATTACTGTATCGCCATATAGCACAGTAGGTAATGGCACTGATGCCGTATCTAAAGGGGCGGAAGTATTTATACAGCATGCCTTTGATAGTGGTTTTGGTTTTTATGCAAACTACACTTATAACAAAACCAATAAAGCCGATGTAAGTGTTAATGGTAAAGAGTTTGGTAAATCACCATTAATAGGCAGTGCTAAGTATCAATACAATACCTCGATATATTATGAGGGAGATGCCTTTAATGTTCGTGCTTCTTATAATAAACGCGGTGAAACCGTGTTGGGTTTAAACAGCGGCTTAAATGTATACCAAGACCCATACGAGCAAGTTGATGTAAATGCTTCGATTAATTTATTAGAGGATTTGAGTTTGACCGCTGCAGTTATTAATTTAACTAAATCTGAGTCGGTAAAGCGCCTAGGTAATGATACAGAGTCTCGGTTATTAAACTCAAGCTATTCGGGAAGACGTTATTATGCGGGCAAACTACCGTTTTTAAGCTGAGTGTGTTGAGTTTGGGTAAACAAGCTGCTTTGTTGCTGTTTTAGCTTTTTCTTGTAAGTTATTACTTTATAATGAGCGTTATAAAAATTATAGAATTAATAATAACAGGGTTGAAATGAGTGATTTAACGGCAATAGCCAACTTATCTATTTTATTAGTTGAGCCTTCTGAAGTTCAGTAAAAGCTAATAAAAAAATCACTGGCTCAGTGCGGTGTTACACAAATTGAAACGGCCAGCACTCAAGAAAACGCGTTGGCTGCTTTATCAAATTATCACCCTGATTTAGTCATTAGCAGCCTGTATTTAAGTGATGGCACAGCTGATTCTTTATTACAGGCAATACGCAGTAATAGTAATACCGAGCAACAAGTGGAACTAGAGCACTTTGATGTGACGCTTCTTAGAGTGCTTGTGGTTGATGACAGCCGTTTTGCGCGAAAACATATAATACGTGTCTTGGCGGGGATGGGAATTCTAGCACCGGTAGAGGCCGAAGACGCTAAACAAGCGATTGAAATGTTAAACAGCCAATCATTTGATTTAATTGTTACAGACTACAATATGCCAGAAATGGATGGTAAAGAATTAGCTGAAACGGTAAGGCAATCGAATGCGTACTCGCCTATTCCAATTCTGATGGTGAGCTCACAAGCTAACGATACCCATTTAGCTAATATTGCTCAAGCGGGTGTGGATACAATATGTGACAAACCGTTTGAGCCTGCTACGGTGCGCGATTTACTCTTTAAAATCATGAGCTAAAACATAACTATAAAAGCACTTTTTAACTAAAGTGCTTTTAAGTAACGCAATGAAAAATTGAGCAGCTTGGCGGCCGGCAAGGGCTTACTTAAATAAAATCCCTGAGCAATATCGCAGTTTAGCTCGTTGAGTAAATCTAGCTGCTCTTTGGTTTCTACCCCTTCAGCTACTACTTTTATTTCTAGGCTGTGTGACATAGCTATGGCCGCTTTCACTAAATTACAGTCTGCCTTGTTATCTGTTATACCAGTAATAAAGCTGCGGTCAATTTTTAGCACATCAAAAGGGTATTCTCGTAAGTAACTTAATGATGAATACCCTGTGCCAAAGTCGTCCATTGACAGCTTTATGCCCAGCTCATCAATTTGCAATAAGGCATCATGAATTGATGCTTGGCTATTCATCAGCACCCCTTCGGTAATTTCCAGCTCTAAACATTCATTATTAATACTATTTTTATGCAGAGTGTGTTTAATTATATTGACCAGTTCAGGGTCTCTGAATTGGCGCGGTGATAAATTAATCGCCATGGTATAGTTTTGCTTGTTAATTGATTGCCATTCATTTAAAAAGCGTAAGGCTTGTTGAAGAACAAATACACCAATAGGCGCAATTAAGCCGGTTTGCTCTGCAATTGGGATAAACTCATCTGGGGTGATTTCCCCTAACACTATATTATGCCAACGAAGCAAGGCTTCAGCGCCAACGATAGTGTTTGTTTTTACATCTATTTGTGGTTGGTAATAAAGCTCAAATTCATTACGCTCTAGTGCACCATGCATTTGCTCTTCTATTTCAAAGCGGCGGCGCATGGCGACGTTCATTTGTGGGGTGAAAAAAGAGAACGTGTTTCGCCCCATGGTTTTTGCTTGGTACATAGCGGTGTCGGCATTTCGTAACAACACCGAGGCGCAGGTGCCATCCTTAGGGGAAATAGCAATACCAATACTTAATGTCAGTATTAAGTCTCTGCCTACAAGTTTAAATGGTTTCTTAAATGCTTGAAGTAACCGCTCAGCAATCGCTAAAGCATCGCTTTCATCATTTAAATTGGATATTAAAACAATAAACTCATCGCCGCCCAATCGGCCTATTGTGTCATTTTTTTTAAGTGTTTGCTGTAATCTTGCTGCTGCCGCAATTAATAATTTATCCCCCACTTCATGGCCTAAAGAGTCATTTACTTTTTTAAAGTCATCAAGATCTAAAAAGAACACGGCGGCTTTTTCGTGGCTCTTTTGTGCTTCCAGTAATATTTGTGATAAGCGGTCTAGAGATAAAAAGCGATTAGGCAAATCGGTTAAACTATCAAAGTGGGCCTGATGGCGAATTAGTTCAGCGGAGCGGTGTAGTTCGCTAATATTACGAATAATCACCATAATTTGGTTTGTTTTGGGCAATAAACGCAATCTCGCTTCGTAATAAATTACGCCTTCAGGCATGCTTAATTCGTATTCAAAACTGACCATACTGTCTTGTGCTATCGTTTTTTCTATATGAACCTGAAACTTTTGCGCTATTTTTTCAGGTAATACATCCACCATTTTTTTACCAATAAACTGGTTAGGTGAAATATATAAATCGTTTTCATTGTTTGCATGGTAGTCAGTAATAGTGCCATTTTGCTCTAGTACAAAAAATAAATCAGGAATTGCCTCAAATAAAGTTTTGAGCATGGTGGCATTAAATACGGCTTCTGCTTGTGCTTTGTGAACCTCAGAAAGGCCAATATCAATACAGTACATTTGTTTGGTATTGTATTGATTAGTAAACATAACATGGCTTGAAAATACAGCCACATCATTACCTTCTTTATGTTTGAGGATAAGTTCTGAGGCGGGAATTTCAATATCATGCTTAATCCAATTACCATGCGCTTTAATAACGGGCTCTCGCATTGGTGCGGGTATAATTAAATTTTCGAGTTTTTTGCCAATGGCTTCTTGGTGTGTATACCCATAAAGCAATTCACTGCCTTTGTTCCAATAAATAACACGTCTTTGCTCATCGTAACCTTGTACTGAGATAGAATCGACAGCATCAAAAAGCTGGTGCAATGGGTCATTTGTAACATATTGATGAGTCGGTATATTATTAGTTTTATTGGGAGCCATTAAATAGGTTCCAGTTATTGAATTACTTTATTTATATAATAGACATAAAATTGTGATTTAGCATGGTAAGCGGCGTTTCAATAAGTGATTTTTTATTGATTGAATAGATAGTGATTTGAATAAAACACAGGTAAGCACTTTTATAGTAAAGGCCAGTAAACATTGGCCTTTACATTTTATTATTAGTTGGTGGGCATTAAATAGATTTCGCGTACGCTATTACGCTGATTAGCTTCAATGGCAAACAATACGGCGTCGGCTACATCTTGTGGGTCGAGTTTGTCGGGCTTTGCTTCATCAAAAAATGGGGTGTTTACCATTCCAGGGGCTATGGTGGTACAGCGGCCATGCCAAGGTTTCATTTCTTCTGCAAGGTTTTGACCAAAGCCATGGGCAAACCATTTAGTGGCACCATAAATAGAGCCGTCAATGGGTCTTCGCCCTGCTGCAGAGCTGGTTAAAATAAAATGTCCTTGTTTTTCACGTAAATGAGGCAAAGTGAGTTTGGCGGTCCACAGTAGTGCTTTAATATTAAGGTCAACCATGGCTGACCACTCTTTAGGATCGCCATTCTCTGTACCAGGTGATGACACACCCATGCCGGCGTTAGCAAATGCTGCGTCTAATCGCCCAAATTTTTCAACGCCTTTACTCACTACATTCTCAAGTTCATTAAATTCAGTGGCATCGGCTGAAACGCTAAATGCATTTTCATGGCCTAACTCGTCAACTAGTTTATTGAGTTTATCTTCGCTGCGCGCAGTTAATATTACTTTGTGGCCATTATTAACTAATGTTTTAGCAGTTGCCTCGCCAATGCCGCTCGATGCGCCGGTAATTAAAATTACTTTCTGTGTTGCCATGGTTTGTCTCCTTTTTTGGAATTCTGCCAAGCTTGAGTGTATAGACTCAATTAAATGAGTTAGTTAGGGTTAATTGAGTGACAGTAATGTCGTTTAAGCATGCTATCAGGAGTAATTCATTACCCTAATAGATAGAATCATATTTTTTTGAATAGTTAAGCTATAAGTATAATTATATAAACTTAACCTTAATTGAATTTAGAGAGATTAGCGATAAGGGTTTGAACGTATGTTTCAAACCCTAGTAGCCGAAAGCAATTAAGCTTCTAGTTGAAATGGGTATACCGATCCTAGGCTAAGTAACTGGGTTAACTCATCAAGCGCTTGATAACTTTCGGTTAATAACGCTGGATCGGCAAAATCGTTAGCACCGAGTTTATCGCGGTAATGGCGCGTAGCCCAATCACATAATTGGGTGTACTTTTGCTCATCTAAAATAACCTCAGGATTTACCGCTGCTAATTCTTGGCTATTAAGCGCGACGCGTAAACGCAAACAAGCAGGTCCGCCGCCATTTTGCATGCTTTGGCGTAAATCAAAAAACTGCACTTGATTTATGGGGTTATCGGCAATAATCATTTCTTCAATATACGCTTTTACAGCAGGATTACGCTGGCATTCTTGTGGGGCAACGAGCAACATTTTATCGTCACTAAGGCTAACCAGTTGGCTATTAAATAAATAGCTACTAACGGCATCTTGAATACTCACTTTGCTGGTTGGCACTTCAATAATATAAAGCTGTTTGTTACCTACATAGGCTTCGCGGATATCGTCTAATGCTTGCGTTTGATTTAAAAACGCCTGCTGATGGCATAATAAAACATTAGCGTTACCCACCGCGATTACATCATTATGGAACACCCCTTGGTCAATCACATCAGGGTTTTGTTGTAATAGTATTTGGCTGGTATCTTTTATATTGTGCAATCGACAAATGGCTTCAGACGCTTCCAAGGTTTGCCTTGCAGGGAACTTAACGGGTTTAACAAGCTGACTGTTAAAGGCACTTGCACCAAATACAAATAATTCTAGCCCGGTTTCACCATGGCTGTCGCACAGGCGAGTATGGTTTGCTGCGCCTTCATCACCAAAAAAACCTTGCTCAGGCAAATGTGAATGGTGTGCAAAGTATTGTTCGTTATTAAACATCGCTTTGAGCAAACGTGTAGTGGTGTTTGGCTCTAAAGAGCGATGAAATTTATTATTTAGATTAGCCGCAGTGAAGTGTACTTTGCCGTCGTTAGTATCAGGTGAAGGCGATACGGTGGCTGCATTAGCGGTCCACATGGCTGAGGCAGAATAACAAGCGCGCAATAAAATAGGATCGGCTTTAAAGGCTTTATTAATGACTTGTGCATCGTTGCCAGTAAACCCTAAACGCCGCAATACATTTAAATCTGGGCGAGCATGAGGCGCAAATACCCCTTGGGTTAAGCCTTTATCGTGCATGGCTTTCATTTTAGCCAAGCCCTGCAATACTGCTTCTTGCGGATTTGAAAAGCTCGCCGCGTTATTTAACGAGGCAACATTTCCATACGACAAACCTGCGTAGTTGTGAGTAGGGCCGACTAAGCCGTCAAAATTAACTTCTAAAGCATGCATACACGTTCCACTAACCAATTAAATAGTCTTTTACAATACAACGCTATGACTTAGCTTGCAAAGTCTGTTCAAAAATAGTTTTTAACGCGAGTAGATACGCTCTTTTTCACTGGTGGTATGCGTATTTGTTGGCTCATTAACTTGCCACACTGTGATATCTAAGCGCCATAAAAAATAAAGAGTGTTGTATAAATTAGACATAATTTTTTTCCTTGGTGTAACTAATGACAATTAAATATAAGGAAGAAGTATGCCAATTGTTTATTGAATATTTTATGAATATAAATCAGATATTTATTATTATTTCTTTAATACCTAGTTTGGTTGAGGCACCAAATTGGGGGAGTAATTATAAAATATGCACTTTTTTGGTGTGATGTTATAAAGCCCTGCATTACATGACAGGGCTAAGGTAATTACGTTAGGTTATTAACGACCTACTTTACCTTTTACAAGGGGCGTAAACGACATCACTTTAAACTTATTAGGGTTTTGAGTTTTATCATTGCTTAACACCGGCGAGTTGTGCAAATCGTTTACTGTAAAATATATTTTATGATTTGCACCATAACTAAAGCCATCTGGCCAGCTTAGGCGATCATCTTTAAATAACACTTCATAGTCGCCGCTTGGCTTTACGACACCAATAGCACCATTGGTTATATCGGTCACATAGACGTTACCGCCCCCATCCACCGTAATGCCGTCGGAAATGGGTTTAGTGCCGTAGCGCATTACTTTAGCTTCTAGCGCTTTTGCTGAAAGCTGCTCGTTGTTAATTGCGCTGGTGGCAATACGATAAACCGAAGTCCCCGACATTGACCCAAAGTAAAGCCAGTCTTCGTTAGGATCAAGCGTAATTGGGTTAACACCTAAACGCGCAGGTTGTCCGCCCAGGCGCATTGTTCGGCCATTAATAACCATATCAATATTTTCGGCGGTGGTGTATTGGCTATCTTGTAATACTCTTCGCGCTTCACCGGTTTTTAGGTTTACTATAATAATCGCAGCCTGACTGCCTTGTGCTGTATCGGCAATGTAAATAACGCCGTGTTTATTATCGATAACTAAATCGTTTAAAAACGAGGTATCGGTAATTGTTGGTTTGGCTAGGTAAATAATTTTATGCAGTTGCTCTTGGTTGGTATCCCAACCAACTAATCGCCCCGCATGATCAGGCCCTGAGGTATCAAGCATCCACAGTATGCCGTCACTTGATACATTAACACCGAGTACCCCGTAAAAGCCCTTACCTTTGTTGTATGCGTAAGCCCATTGCTCATTAGGGTAGGGTTTAGTGGTGCCATCACTTAATAGCTCCATGATTTTTTGATTTTGCCCATAAAAACCATGTATGGATAAAAACTTACGGCCAGATGGCGTAATGGCTATGTTGCCAGGCGGGTGTTGTGCATCAAATGTCGCAACAGTGGTTAATTCACTATTATTGGCAAGTGCTCCATTACTTACCAGTAATGTAATGCTGTAAGTAATAGCAATAAGTCGTTTTTTTAAATGAGTCATTAATTAACGCCTTGTTTGTTAAGTTATAGCTGGCTAAAGCTGGGTTTTTAGTCAGTTAGATCATTGACCACTAAGTCGAGTAACTGCATTAATTGTTGTGCTTGGGTTGTGTCGATACTGTCAAATTTGCAAAAAATCCTTTTTGGGATGTCGGCAGCTTCAAGTTTTAAAGAGTGACCCGTGTGAGTCAGTTGCACCAAACGCTTACGCTTATCGTGTTCGTCTTTTATAACGCTAAGTAATGACTTGTCGGTCATTTTTTTTAATATTTGAGTAAGCGCGCCACCATCAATTGCGGTTTTATCTATTAGCTCAGCGATGGTTACTTCATCTTGTTCCCACAGCGCCATCATAACAACATACTGAGGATAGGTAAGGTTAAGCTCAGCTAGAGGTTCTCGATAGGCACGGGCTATGCTGTTGGACGCCATATATAAACGATGGCATAACTGATTTTTTAATTTTAACTGTTCAAACGACATCGCTTTATCCTTCATTTCAATACAGAGTATTTTAGTTTGCATGCAAAGTATTTGCAATCGGAATTTAGTTGATCTATTATTTTGCATGCAAAGTAATTAACTTAAAAATTTTAATCTTAGGAGTTCACTATGAATGTATTACAAAATGTAGCTTATACAGCAAAAGCAACGGCAACAGGCGGACGTGAAGGCGTTGCTAAATCGGATGATGGTCGTTTAAATGTTAACTTATCAACACCTAAAGGGTTAGGTGGTGACGATGGACAAGGCACTAATCCAGAGCAATTATTTGCAGCAGGTTATGCTGCCTGTTTTATTGGTGCACTTAAGTTTGTAGCGGGTAGCGAAAAAATTGCGTTACCAAGTGATACTTACATTAACTCTGAAGTGTCTATTGGTGCGATTGATGCCGGTTTTGGTATTGCTGTAAAATTGGCTGTATCACTAGGTGATATGGACAAAGCAGCGGCACAAGCCTTGGTAGAGAAAGCACATCAAGTATGTCCATATTCAAATGCAACTCGCGGCAATATTGAAGTAGAGCTGTCGGTTATTTAATTAACCCCTTTATATTGTTTATAAAAACACGCCATGAGTGATCATTGCGTGTTTTTTATTGGGCACACCTCTAAAAGCCAAACTTGAGTTGACGCGGAAAATAGATAACTTTACCTGAATATATGAAATTTCACATATTCACTATTCCATATGTCTTTCTTTTCATATATTGTTGTTGTATGCAAAACAAGACTACACTGTATGAATCAACTAAATCCTCTGCATTTTTTTAAATGTATCGCTGACGACACCCGCTTAAAGATAATACTGCTTATTGCGCATGAAGATGAGTTATGTGTATGTGAATTAGTGGCGGCACTTGATGTAAGCCAGCCTAAAATTTCACGGCATTTAGCTGTATTACGTCAATGCGGTTTGCTTGCTGATCGTAAGCAAAATCAATGGGTGTTCTATAGCTTAAATAAATCACTACCTGATTGGGCGAAAGATGTAATTACAAAAACATTACATGCCACCCCTACATTTTATGAGCATCAATTAAAGCGTTTAAATGTGATGGGCAAGCGTCCTGAGCGAATTTTAAAATGCTGTGACTAACTAAAGGAATTTTATAATGACGATTAAAGTAGGCATAAATGGTTTTGGACGAATCGGACGTTTAACCTTACGAGCGGCAATTGATTGGCCTGAGGTTGAATTTGTACATGTTAATGATGTGGCTGCTGATGCGAAAACACATGCCCATTTATTAGAATTTGACTCGGTTCACGGGCGCCTAAAATATGAGGTGCAAGCCGATGATAATAGTTTTTCTGTAGCAAAGCATACGGTTAAAGTAACAAATAATAAATCGATTGCAGAGACTGACTGGTCACAATGTGATGTGGTGATTGAAGCCAGCGGTAAAATGAAAACCACAGAATTACTTAACGCTTATTTAGCGCAAGGTGTAAAGCGTGTGGTTGTTACTGCCCCAGTTAAAGAAGAAAGTGTTTTAAATGTGGTAATAGGGGTGAACGATCATCTTTATAATCCGCAGTTACATAAAATTGTTACCGCGGCTTCATGCACAACAAATTGTTTAGCGCCTGTGGTAAAAGTATTGCAAGAAAAAGTAGGGATTAAGCATGGATCCATAACAACGATTCATGACATTACCAACACCCAAACCATTATAGATGCACCTCATAAAGATTTACGTCGCGCGCGGTCATGCGGAACAAGTTTAATTCCTACCACTACCGGCAGTGCAACGGCTATTACGCAGATATTCCCTGAGCTAAAAGGAAAATTAAACGGCCATGCAGTTCGAGTCCCCCTAACGAATGCATCAATTACTGATTGCGTGTTTGAACTAGAGCGTGGTGTAACCGAACAAGAAGTGAATGGATGGTTTAAGCAAGCGGCTAATAACGAGCTAAAAGGCATTTTAGGCTATGAAGAAAAGCCATTGGTATCTATTGATTACAAAACAGACCCTCGTAGCACAATTATAGATGCGCTTTCGACAATGGTTATAAACCACACTCAACTTAAACTCTATGCTTGGTATGATAATGAATGGGGTTATGCCAACCGGACTGCTGAGCTGATGCTCAAAGTAGGACAAAGTGATTTAGTAAACTAGTTCAGGGTATTGAAGATGTTTTCGCAAATCGCCAATTTACCATCGGCTTTAAAACAGTATGGCATTATTACGGGTAATTACTGGGCTTTTACACTAACAGATGGCGCACTTCGCATGCTGGTGGTGCTGTATTTTCATCAGTTAGGGTATGGCGCGCTCGCGATTGCCATGCTGTTTGTGTTTTATGAGTTATTTGGGGTTATTACTAACTTAATTGGCGGTTGGTTAGGTGCGCATTTAGGTTTAAATAAAACCATGAACATAGGATTAGGGCTGCAAGTTGTGGCCTTAGCAATGTTGTGTGCACCAAGCGATTGGTTATCGGTAAGTTATGTAATGTTAGCGCAAGCCTTAAGTGGGGTTGCCAAAGATCTCAATAAAATGAGCGCTAAAAGTGCGATTAAATATTTAGTTCCCGAAGGTGACAATCAGCAAAGCCAATTATACAAATGGATTGCTATATTAACGGGCTCTAAAAATGCATTAAAAGGAGTTGGCTTCTTTTTAGGGGGGCTATTACTTACTTTACTAGGATTTGTTGGAGCGTTAGTTGCTTTAATTATGCTTTTAACTATCGCTTGGATCATTAGCTTAGTGTATTTAGAGGGTGATATAGGCAAAGCTAAAAATAAACCAAAATTTAAAGCGTTATTTTCTAAGTCTAGGGCAATTAATTTACTCAGTGCCGCTCGGTTTTGTTTATTTGCTGCTCGTGATGTATGGTTTGTTGTTGCACTGCCTGTTTATTTAGCCTCGCAATTTAATTGGCCACACTGGTGGGTTAGTGGTTTTATGGCACTATGGGTGATTGCTTATGGGGTAGTGCAATCTCAAGCACCAAAAATTACGGGTAAGTCACTTGTCAGTAATGATGCGATAAATAAAGCGTATTACTGGGGGGGAGTATTGGCGTGTGTCACCTTGTTATTAGCTTGTTTGATGCAGTTGAATATAGCTGTAAACACTACGCTAATTGTTGGGCTATTTATTTTTGGTGCTGCATTTGCTATTAACTCATCATTACACAGTTATTTGATTGTCAGCCTTGCTAAAAGTGATGGTGTTTCTTTGGATGTAGGTTTTTATTACATGGCTAACGCTGCAGGAAGACTGGTCGGGACAGTACTTTCTGGTTTTATGTATAAAGTATATGGGCTGCAGGCCTGTTTGTGGGTAAGCGCTAGCTTACTTTTGCTCGTTTGTTTAATCACTCAGCGGTTAACTAAACAAAGTTAGCCGAACACTAAATACTAAAATAAGTCACTAAACGGTATTTCTGAAATATTTTATAGTATGTTCTTTTAATTGGTCTAAACTAAAAAATACATATGTAAGGTAAGGTAATTTTAATACGGGGAAATAGCGTTAGCAAAAAAAGTTATTGTGGATAAGTGTCGGAAGTATACTTTTAACGGTTGTACTATTTTCAGGAATATTATGGTCTAAATTATCATCAAGTAATGCACAAACCTCTTCAGAGGCAGAAGCATTAATTGTCAGTGAAGTAGATGGTCGCTTAACCGCAAATGCAGCCGCATACGGTGAGAAAATCGCGGCATTTATCAATGAAGCTTATCGGATCCCATACTCTCTTGGCAGTATCTTAGAGGACGCCGATAAAACATCCATAAACAGAGAATCTGTCGTTCTACTAAATCGTTCAATACTAGAAAGCAATCATGTGATTTCTAGTATTTACTCACAGTTTGAAAAAAATGGCTTTGATGGCAAAGATAGTGATTTTACCCAAGGGTACGATCACTCAGTTGCTGGAGCTGGCACACTAGAGGTTTATCTAACGAGAAATTCGAACGGCGTTGTTGAACAACAAGTAGTAGAAGATGCCTCAGAAAAATATGTTGATAAAATTAATGAATTCGGTTTACGTGAAGCCGAATGGTACTTGTGTGCAAAAGACAAATTAAAACCCTGTATCATGGAACCCTACCTCTATGAAATAACACCGGGTTATTCTGAAATGATGACCTCTTTAGTGGTGCCTATTATTAAATCAGGCCAGTTTGTAGGGGTAACAGGCGCGGATATTACACTACCTGTATTTCAAAAGCGCTTTACGATGGTAAAGCAAAAGTAACGTTACTTAGTCATTTAGGTTTAATTGTCGGTACGAGCCACTACAAAGAAAAACTAGGTCGCCCTTTAAAAGAAGCGGTTAGCGCTAAAAGTTATGAGAGTTACAAAGCACTAAAAGGTACCAAAGGAACAAACAAGGCGCTGAAATAATCGTGTCTTACCCGATTAAAATTAAGCTTGCTGATGTGAAATGGATGCTGCTAATTGAAGTACCCGCTGAACTTGCCTTTGAAGGACCTATTCAATTAACTGCTGGGATGTCTGAGGCTGCAAAAGAGCTGGGTGTGATTATTTTGATCACGGGAACTGTGATTGCGGTATTGGCATTTATAGTAATGAAACTTGTTGTAGGCAGTGTTGTGGCGCCACTTAAACAAATACAAGAACGTGTAGATAACCTAGCCAGCTCTGAAGGTGATTTAACACAAACACTACATGTTGATACGCATGCTGAGCTTATAGCTTTGGCCGGAGGATTTAATAAGTTTTTATCAAAACTGCGTGAACTTATTAGTGAGCTAAAAGCGGTCTCGGATCAAACCAAGCATCAAGGCGAAGTTACCTCAAATATTGCCGTAGAAACCAAGCATAATGTTCAGGCACAGTTTAAAGAAATTGAAAGTGTTGTGACGGCAATGAACGAAATGAGCGCGACTGCACTTGAAGTGGCAAAAGCTTCTGAGCAATCTGCGCAACAAGCTGATGAAATCAATACCTTAGTGGTTAGCAGCGAGTCGAGTTTATCTTCTGCGATGACCCAAGTTAAAACAATGTCTGAGGAAATCAAAGAAGCCAACCAAGCAGTCGAAAAAGTGGCCTCACGTAGTAATGATATTACGCAAATTTTGGATGTGATCCGAACTATTTCTGAGCAAACAAATTTACTGGCATTGAATGCCCCCATTGAGGCTGCACGTGCCGGTGAACATGGCCGAGGTTTTGCAGTTGTTGCGGATGAAGTTAGGGCTTTAGCGTCTAAAGCTCGCTCATCCACCGATGATATTAGCAGCCTAATTGATAGCTTGTTATCAGAAGTAGGAAATGCCTCAACTGTCATCGAAAAAGGCGTTGTACGTGCTGAAAATGCAGTTGATGAAACTTCTACTGCCTTTGATACACTGCACAGTGTTGTTGTAAAAGTGGATGAAATAACTAACCAAATCACCCATATTGCAACCGCAGCTGAAGAGCAAAGTTTGGTCACTGAAGAAATAAATCGTAATTTAACTATTATTTCTGATGCGGCATCTCAGCTCTCTGATTTATCTGCTCAGGCAGGCGATAGCAGCCAAGAACTCAATAAGTTGGTTGCACAGCAAGACGCTGAGCTGAATAAGTTGAAAACGTAAATTTTTTATTTAGAGTTAAACAAGCGGCTAATTTAATACAGATTAGCCGCTTTTTTATACGCTGAATAATCAAACTGAATATAAAAAGAGTTTATTTAAGCGCAAAGACAAGTCACCCAATAGGATTACAGTTTTTTGATTAGTACAAACATTTGGTTGATCATCGGCATCGCCAAATGCTCGACTGCAGGACGATTAAAGTAACCTCGTAATCCTGTAAATTGCACTTGGAAAAATTGTGCGTATGCAGTTGCAGTTAAATCACCGCTTAGCTCACCATTTTCAATAGCGCGGGTAAACAATGTGGTTAAATAAGATTCAAATTTAGTTAGTAATCCTGCGCTTAACTCACTTAAAGCCGTGTCTTTTTCAGCAAATTCGGTATTTGCTTTTACTAACATACAAATAGCACTTGGACTGCAGTCCTTGGTTTTAATAATTACATTTTCAACAAATGCCCGCAAACCACCTAAAATCGAATCAGAGTTTGCTATAAAGCCCTCGATTTGGCTTTTCATCTGTGCGGTGTAGTCTTTTAAAGATTCGCTGTATAACCCCTCTTTAGAGCCAAATGCAGAGTAAATACTTCCTGGCCGCATATTTATAGCTTCCTGTAAATCGCGGGTAGAAGTAGCATGAAAACCTTTCTCCCAGAACAGCTGACTTGCCACGCGAACAACATGTTCACGTTCAAATTTAATTTTATTGGCCATAATAGTTTCTATTAATTTGAGCGACTGTTCAATTTTAACTTGAGCGACCGCTCAAAATCAAATAATATGTTTCTCAACATGACTTAATACTATTTATTATATAGGAGCAAACTATGGCTGAATTTACCTTATACACGCAAGAAAATGCATCAGCAGAGGCAAAACCTTTATTAGCAGACTCTGTCGCCGCTTTTGGAATGTTGCCTAATCTTCATGCTGTGATGGCTGAGGCACCAACATTGCTAAAGGGTTATCAAGTACTGCATGAGTTATTTCAAAAAACATCGTTTAATGCACAAGAGTTAACGGTTGTTTGGCAATCAATTAATGTTGAGCACGAGTGCCATTATTGTGTGCCAGCACACAGTGGTATAGCCGCTGCCATGAAGGTTGATGAGAATATTGTGGATGCATTAGTCAATAAAACCCCGCTTGCTGATCCTAAACTTGAGACACTTCGTGAGACAACGCTTGAAATGACACGAGAACGTGGTGTGTTAAGTCAGTCACAGCAGGAAAAGTTTTTTGCAGCAGGGTATACAAAACAACAGCTTCTTGAAATTGTGTTGGGTCTTGCGCAAAAGGTGATGAGTAATTACACCAACCATCTTGCAGATACGCCTGTTGATAATGCGTTTAGAAAATTTATAACGTAACTTAAAATCAGTGTTCTAGTTCAAAATCGTAATTATTAATGGCTAGAACACTGTTTTTTAAAGAACTAATACGTTTTTAGGTATTACAAGGCAATAAGTAAAACTTATTTAAACTTTACTTCTTTATTGCTGCGATGGTAGGTGCGAATTTGCGGCTTAGTCCATTCACCTTTTTTTAAATAACTGGTGGAAACAACAAATTGCTCATCCTTGAATTCACTAGTTGATTTAACTTTAGTGATTCCCTCTTGGCTGCCAGTGACGTCTTCATAAGCAACAAATTGTGTTGGGCTCAACACTTTCATGACTCCTTTGGTATAAAAGCCAGCCGTAGTAAAATAATAAAATACTAATGACTGTTTTTTGCGATCATAGAAAATCATTGATTCGCCCCCATACTCACCTTCATTTATAGAATGCGTAGTGCGAATGGCTTTACCATTTAAGGTGCGCTCCCATTTGGTCACATCTTGGGTTGGAAGCGGGTTTTTATCTATATGAAAATCAGCTTGCCAAGTACCTAAGTAAGGAGTGAATACCGCAAGCTCAGGCTCTAGTAAATCCGTTTTATTATTTGCTTGAATACTGAATATACATAGTGAAAACAGCAGCATCGAAGCCTTTAAATATGTCATAATTTAACCTTGGTGTTTCTTTTAATTATCTTCATTATAGGCGATTATTTTTTGATAAAAAGTAGCTTAATTATATTTTCCAGCTTGTTTATAGCCTTATTTTGGTTAGCTTACTTAAATAATGAAGTTGAAATGTACTTACCCATATATGTTTCATCGATCAGCTGTATTACATTTGTATGTTACGCATGGGATAAGCTAAAAGCGGTACAATCAAACCATAAAAAAGTCAGTCGTATACCTGAACGACACTTACATCTATTGGCTTTATTTGGAGGATGGCCCGGTGCACTTATTGCGCAGCAAAGTTTACGACATAAGTCACAAAAGCGAGTCTTTATTGCAGTGCTATGGGTATGTATTGTGGTTAATATATGTTTTCTAGGTTATTTCTGGATGTTTATTTGCTAAGGTATTTAAGTATTAGGTTTTCAGTAATACAAAATGAAATGAGTAACTTCAAAAGTTAATTAAACTTCCTGATTATAGGTTTAGTCGCTTAAAGGATATTAATGGGTTCAATTGTGTTAATGATTTCTAAACGGTTATTTTATTTAGGTTTCAAACATTAATAATGTAGCTTTCAAATACTCAAAAAGTAGTAAAAACATGCATTTTAGGGTTTAAACCATGGAGAGGACTTCGATATCAGCTTTCAAAGCTATTTTACTAGTGATTTTATTTAGTATTACTTCAACACAGGCTTGTGCAGATATGTTTGGTTTTTTTAATAAGCAGGATTTTGTTTTATCGGCTCCGGTAAAAGGGCAATTATTAGATAAAGGGCAGCCTGTTGCAAATACTAAGGTTGTACGCTCGCTCACTTATGGTGATGAATATAAAGATGAAGCAATAACCGATGATAATGGTTTTTTTACCTTTAAAGCGAAAATCATAAAAACAGGTAAACCGTCAAATATGTTTGATAACGAATCACTCGTTCAACATGTTTATTTAGAAAATGGTACGCCTGAGGGCGTTGTTCTTTGGTATACAACCGTGTCTATGTACGAGGGCAGTGATACCCTAAAAAACTTACTCGCTAACTTAGAGTGTGATATTGCCGAAGAGCCACAAACATACGACATACCTATAGAAGAAGCGCCAGAGCATTTCTTTACGATATATGGTGCATGTAAAATTTAACTAATCTCGCTCTAACAAAATGGCACCACTTTGGGTTTCACCTAAGTGGTCGTCTTTGTTATAAATAGGGCACTTACTCATTGATAAACACCCACAGCCAATACAGCCATCAACCCGTTCACGTAGACGTTGCATATAAGCAATGCGCTCATCAAGCTGTGCTTGCCATTGTTTTGAAAGTGCAGACCAGTCTTTTTGGGTAGGTGTGCGCTGCTCTGGTAACGTTGCCAGAGTTTGTTTAATTTCTTCTAGCGTGATCCCCATCGCTTGTGCCGCTTTTATAACTGCGACTCGCCTTAGTACATCTGGTTTAAAGCGTCGTTGGTTGCCACTGTTTCGCCAACTGCGTATTAGCCCTTTAGTTTCGTAAAAGTGCAGTGTAGATACCTTAACGCCACTGCGTTTAGCGACAAACCCAACCGTTAAGTTGGCTCCAGTAAGCTTTTTTTGTACCGCCATCACTTTAATTCCTTTTAAAAATTAAATTATTTCTTATTGACCTGAACTTATCTTGAGGTTTTAAGCTTTGCTCCATCATAAGAAAAGGAGCTAACCCAATGCAAGAAAAATCAGCACACCATATCGCAATCATATATTCAAGTGGTCGTAAAAATGGCAACACTACCGCGCAAGTTAATGCCTATAGTAAGCAACAAAGCGGCATTGTTTTTTGCTTAGATGATTATGTTATTTCACCTTATCGCTACGATAAGCAGTATCACAATGATGATTTTTACAATTTGTTTGAAGTGTTACTTCGCTACGAACATTGGGTGTTCGCATCGCCTGTGTACTGGTATAACACCACGCCACAAATGAAAGCATTTATGGACAGGATCACAGATTACATGGATGATGAGGCGTTAAAACCGAAGCTTAGAACTTTACGTCAAAAACAGTTTTCACTGTTGTCTAATGCCGCATCTCCCTCTGCGCCAGATGCATTTATCGATATGTTTAAACATACCTTTAATTATTTAGGAATGACTTTTAAAGCGCATTCACATGTTCAGGCTAGTTAATCACGTTAAATAGCGTTAGGCTAAACAAAAAGTAAAAAGGATGATGTATGAAAACGTTACTTATTGGCTCAAGCTTACTTTTGGCTAGCTTTAGTACTCTTGCTGCAGAGCCTGCGCCTGTTATTAAAGACTATGGTTATTTTTATAATGTGCCCGAGCATAAATCTGATTTAAGCCAAGCACAGTTTAAGATAGCTTTTGATGTAGGTAAAGGCGCTGAAAAAGGCGCGCAAAATAATCATATTAATTCGTTAGCGCGCTTTATCAATATGCATGTGGCTCATGGCGTTAAGCCGGAAAGTATTCAGCTGGCGCTAGTGGTACACGGTGGAGCCAGTGTTGATGTACTTCAAAACAGCGTTTATAAAGCACGGTTTGAAGAAGATAACAAAACCGAATCTTTAATTAAACAGCTGCTTGCGAATAACACGCAGGTATATATATGCGGGCAGTCGGCAATGCATATGAAGGTAGCTGCAGATCAGCTTATACCTGGGGTGAAAATGGCGCTTTCTGCGATGACTGCGCATGCGCAGTTACAGCAACAAGACTATACGTTGAATCCGTTTTAAACATGAATATTCTTTGTTTTGGCGACTCCAATACCTTTGGTACATCACCCGTTGATGGAAAGCGGCTGCCTGCGCATGAACGCTGGCCGGGCATATTAGCAGAGCTGTTGGGTACAGGGCACCTCGTTATTGAAGCTGGGCAGCCTAATCGTACCTTAGTGAATAACCCGCCATTTAGCGGCGATAAATCAGGCGTAAAGTATTTAAAACCGTATCTGGAAGCGCACACTGTTGATGTTGTTATTATTGCGCTTGGCACCAATGATTTAAAAGCCCGTTTTGCACTGTCTGCTATCGATATTAGCAAAGCGCTTGAGGAGTTGATTTTAGCCATTAAAGCCTTTTATCATTGTAAAACAATACCAAAGATTATCATTATAAGCCCGCCCAAGGTTCATGAAGTGGGAAGTTATAAAAGTATTTACGCAGGTGCAGGTATAAAAGCTGAACAATTATCTATTGAATTTAAAGCCGCCGCTGATCGTCACACGTGTGTATTTTTAGATTGTTACCCGCTGATACAATCTTGCAATAAAGAGGGCATACATTTACCTGTTAGTGAGCATAGAGAGCTTGCTAATAGGTTGACACCTATAATAAAAAAAGCCGCAGTATATTAATCACCGCGACTTTAATTTATTACTTAGGGAGTGTATTAAAATGCGTAACTAACACTTAAGCGTGTTGTACGTGGCATAATGTAACGGCCATTGGGGGCGTCGGCATTGCGCGGGTCGCCTTCAGTGATACCTTGCTCGTCGGTTAGGTTATCTATGGCTAATTGCAGTTTAATGCCTTCCATTGGTTCAATAATTAAACCTAAGTCTACTTTTTCGTAGCCATCAAGTGTCACGGTGTTTTCGTTATTACCAAAGCGGTCATCCACTGCTGACAAGGTACCATATAAAGTGGCATACATGCCGTCTACTTCAAAGTCATAGCTTGGTGTTACACGTACTTGCCATTGTGGGTTGTGGTTTTGCGGTCGTTAAGGTGTCGGTTTATTCAATTATTGGCCAAGTGACTGAGGATGCAAATAGTCACTCATCATTACTAAACACCATAGAAGGCATTTTTATGGTGGGTGTATTAAGTGGCTATTGGGTATTCACCGCATTTATAGACCCTGTTGATAGCAATGCCTGGTTGAATGTTTATTACGTATTAGCAGCGCTTACGCTTTTGGTGATTATCAGTGTCGTAATAGCACCAATAAAACCTGCTATTAAAGGTCAAAAAAGCAACTCTGGTTGGAATGACTTTATTGCTATGCTCAAACTTACCTATCAACCGTTAGTGCTGATTTTTATTATTAGTGCATTTTTGTATGTGTTAATCGAGCAAGGAGTAGGGACTTGGTTGCCTACATTTAATAATCAAGTTTTGCAATTACCAGTAGCCATTAGTATTCAACTAGCGAGTATTTTTGCCGCAGCTCTTGCTTTAGGGCGCTTAGTGGCGGGCCAAGTATTAAAGCATATTCATTGGTTTGTAGTACTTAGCTGTTGTTTAGTTGCTATGGCTGCGTTGATCATTATTACCTTACCACTAACGGAAAACTTACCTAAAAGCGAGGTGAATAGTTTATTTGATGCGCCTCTGGCGGCGTTTGTTTTGCCATTAATTGGCTTTTTTATGGCGCCCATTTATCCGGTACTCAACTCAGTCATGCTCAGTGCGCTTCAAAAGCATCAACATGCTGCAATGACAGGGTTAATCGTTGTGTTTTCAGCACTTGGTGGCACCACAGGGTCGGTGATAACCGGGTATGTATTTGAGCACTTTAGTGGCCAGCATGCTTTTTATCTTTCACTTGTGCCCATTAGTTTAATTTTTATTAGCGTGATTATTTTTAAAAAACGCACCCATGCCATTTCGCAACACGCAGTCAATAGTTAATAGATTAGGACAGTTATGAGTTTTTTTAATAGCCAATTATTTAAAGATGTACAGTCGCAGCACATATTTAGCGACTGTAAAACGTTTGCTGATGCAATAGCGCGTGTTGATTGGCAAAGTGCCTGTAAACAGTATGAGCAAATAGCACCCCTTGATAAAACTCAATTAAGAGACTTTGTTGATGCGCATTTTATAACAACGCCTTTATTAACAATGAAAGGGGCTGCAAATACCACCAGTGTAAAAGGCTACATAAACTCACTGTGGAGCGGCCTTCGACGTGAAGCCGATACACCCAAAGCTAATTCTTTACTCGCTTTAAAGCACAGCTATATTGTACCTGGTGGACGTTTTCAAGAAATTTATTATTGGGATAGTTACTTTACTGCGCTGGGTTTAATTGATGCAGATAAAAGTGATGTAGCAGAAGACATGCTACAAAACTTCATAGACTTAATTAACGATTACGGTTGCATTCCAAATGGTAACCGCAGTTATTATTTATCGCGTTCACAACCGCCGATTTTAGCGCTGATGGTTGATCTTTTATGGCAGCACACTCACAGTAAAACACATAATTTAGCTTGGCTTAAATTGTGTGTTGAAGCTTTAACAAAAGAGCACGCATTTTGGATGCAAGGAGCAGATACACTCAGTGATACGCAAACAAGTGTAAAACGCGTGGTAACAATGCCATGTGGTGGGGTATTAAATCGCTATTGGGATGATGAGGCGGCTCCTCGCGCAGAGTCATTAAAAGAAGACTTAGCGCTTGCATCAGGATTTAGTGATGATAAAAAATCTGAGTTTTATCCTAATATTCGTGCTGCGTGCGAATCTGGGTGGGACTTTAGCTCGCGCTGGTTAGCCGAGTCAAACTTACTAAGCTCAATTCAAACGACAGATATTGTATCTATAGATTTAAATTGCCTACTGTACAATTTAGAAAATCAGCTTAGTGAATGCTTTAAATTGCTTGGCAATGAGCAACAATCACAAACGTACAGCGACTATGCTGTAAAAAGAAAGTCACTTATTAATCAATATCTTTGGAGTAATGAGCAGCGTTTTTTTGTTGATTATAATCATAAGCTATCTAAGCCGTCTGCTATTTTAAGTGCAGCGGCAAGTACCCCGCTTTTTGTTAATTTAGCCTCGCAACAGCAAGCTGAACTGGTTGCAAACGTATTGAGCGAGCAGTTTTTAAAAGTAGATGGTATTGTAACAACGGTTGTTGATACTCCACAGCAATGGGATAGCCCGAATGGCTGGGCTCCATTACAATGGTTTGCGGTAAAAGGCTTGCGTAATTATGGTATTGATCAATTAGCTACACGCATAATGAAAAACTGGCTAACAATGGTAGAACAAGATTTTATTGAAAATAAATGCTTGCTCGAAAAATATAACGTATGCACACCGCAACAAAAAGCTAGCGGGGGTGAATATCAAGTACAACAAGGATTTGGTTGGACTAACGGTGTTACATCACGCTTTTATACACTTTTATAGGGTAACTAAACTCATTGGCTTATACCAAAAGAGCATTGTGTTTTGTAGTTAATTTAGGTAATGTGGCGATTGTTGTAAATCTAATGTTTCAAGGATGAGTTATATGTTGCAAAAAAGCTCGGCTTTTATTAAGACAACGCTTCAATCGTCTTTCCATTCTCAAAACTACACAGTTATTTTAAGAACACTTCAAGCCATTTTTGGTGATATAAAAATGGACAGTACTATCCCACATATTGATCAGCGTGGTGCTTATGACATTTTTCTAATTGATGGCTCTCAAAATGATTGGCAGGACTTGATCCCAGCAGATTTAATTTGTTTGGCTAAACAGTATAAAGTTGTGCTTTTTAATGTAGAACTAGAGCAAGTATGTGAAAAAAACTTATTACTCAATCATTTTAATGGGGTATTTTATAAATCGGCAGCAGCAGAAGATATATTTAAAGGCTTAGTAAGAATTTCTACTGGTGAGCTTTGGTTTACTCGTAAAGTAATCTCTAAGGCCTTTAATGATATTCTAAGTGTGGCCTCTTCGTTTAGCTCCTTAAGCGAAGATATCACGTTAAATGAAGCTGACTATAAGCATTTAACTAAACGAGAAAAGTCGGTTATTCATTTAATTGCACAAGGAGCGAGTAATAATAAAATAGCGGACAAACTAAATATTAGCGACCATACTGTTAAAACTCACCTTTATAGCGCATTTAAAAAAACTAATTCGCGTAATAGAGTTGAATTGGCCAATTGGGCGCAAAGATATATTTCAGTATTATTACCCGTTGAGAGCTAATCGTTATTTGCTTGGCCACATCAATGACGTTGTGGCCATCTGCAAGAGTAGGTTAAGTTGCCTGTTTAGCCCATAAGCCTTTATCAATACCTTTGGTGATAAGATCTGTAAGCGCCTTTTCTATTGCTTGCGTTACGCAAATGCTCATTGGTTCATTATCACTAAAGCCCGCCTCAGCTTCCGCCAGACGTTTATAGCTAACATACCTAAAAAAACCTGCTCGCATTTCTTGGCTCAATACTTTTTTGCTGGTGGCTACTGATAACAATACCTGGCCAGTTCTAACATCTACGGCACGTAAATAGATTGATATTGCATCTTCACGATATAGCTCTGATGCGCCAATACCAAAATATTCCATTCCTAAGCCACCCGTTTTTACATTGGTGTCGTAACTAATTATACCGCCTTCTAAAATGATTTTCGCAGTGGTTAACGGCGGTAGCTCGCCTTGATTAGGATTAGTCGCTTGTGCCGCTCTAATTATTTTTCTCTCTGTTAAAATATTTTGTAGACCCTCACGTTCAACCGGCGTAAACCAGTCAGACTCATGTAATGCTTGCACTAGAATAGAGTTTGCACCTTGAGTTACGGCCGTTGAAAACGAACTAACATTAGTTTGTGGTTTATATTGACCGGTTTGATCGCGAAATGAATAAACCGAGACTGGAATGCTGCCCGCAGGTTTAGGTAAGCTTTTTAAATCAGAAAAAACATCTGTTGGCTCTAACGTTACCGCACTTTGTTTTGATGGAGGAATTAAATTACCCATGGTAGAGCAACCACTAAGAGAAAGAGCGATTGTTATTATAATTACTTTATACATTATCCAAACCTCGGAACTTCAATGATCACCACAGAGTCATCAATTATGTTTGTTATTTTTACAGTGATTGTGTCGGTTGTGCTGGTGATGACTTCTATTTGATAATCACCACTCATAAATATAGAGTCTTGGTTAAAAATACTGTCTTCAATATTTTCGCCAAAGGCCATATCTGTTATTTCTCTAACCATACGGTTTAAGTATGTTCGCTCTAATGAGTCTTGAAATTGCTCTGCATACCCTTTTTCGACAACCGGCGCTTTATGTTTATTTTGTGCTTGTGCCTTACTAAGTAACATATTGGCATTGAGTGGATTACCGCCAAAGCTCGGGTTAATAGGGGTATAAATAATTTCAGTAGCGGAGACTGAAAAGCTTAAAGTTGTTATTATTGTTAATGCTATTTTTTTCATTGTTACCATCCATTTAATGCCATATCAGGAGAGGAGACTTTCATATTGGAACGCGCCATGGCGTCTATAACTGTGTAAACAGCTTGTTCTACACGTTCATCAAGTGGCTCTAGTCTTCGCCCTAAGTATGTTGCATAAACAACTTGATTATTCATTATTAAGGTTAATTTCGTACCTGCTTTTGGAATGACGGTTTCTTTAATCTCTATATTAAAGCCAGCGGTAGAGGGGAGATCTCGCCAGTAATTAGAAAATTCGTAATAAAACTGATGACCAAAGCGACTAATACTACGATCGAGCAATAAACCATCTATCTCTAGGTCATCAGCAGCCGTTACCACTGGTGAACAAAAGAGTAAAACGGCAAGTAAGTAGGTGTGTTTTGTTTTTATCATAAAGAAAAAAGGGAGAGTCAATCTCCCTCTCATTTATCAATTACATTTGTGTAATTGTTGTTGTATTGCCATCACCCAATTGAGTAACAGAAACAGTGCTATTAAAACCAATAACAGCGCCTTCAACAATATTATCATTACCAGTTTGAGTAACATTAAATGCTACATTTTCACCACCGAGTAAAAATGCTGAATCATCAGTTCCAATAACCCAGTTTCCAAAACCTTCTTGTGAAATATCAACGCTATGACCACTTCCTTCAACCATCATATCCACAAGGTTGATGTCGCCATTTTGGGCAATATCAATTTGGTTTGAGTTACTATCTAAGATACCAGCAAGAGTTACGATTGCTTCGTTTTGATTACCGACTTGATTAACATCAATATCGTTATCGTTTGAAGTGAGAGAAACATCAGGGTATGAAGACTGCACTAAAATTGCGTTTTCATCACCGGCTTGAGTTAGATTAACGTCATTGTTTGAGCCATTAAAGTTAGCTAAATGAACCGAGTTAAAATCACTAACCTGGGTTACTGTAAATTCATTATTTGAACCAATGACACCCATGTATGCTTCATTAGTGTTACCAACTTGCATTGCTGTAAGCTCATTGTTATCGCCCATTAGCTCAGTAGTCGCAAGGTTTTCATCACCAATTTGATTAACTGTTACTTCATTGAATGAACCGTCAAAAAGACCAGACTCAATAGCATTATTCGAACCTTCTTGGTCTAGTTTTATTTCATTATCATTACCAGTAACGGCTGCAAAAGTAATGGTATTGTTATCACCGCTGCTTTGTTCAATAGCTATTTCGTTGTCATCACCAGCAATATCAGTAAATGTAATGATGTTACGTGAACCATCCTGGCTAACGTCAATCTCATTTTCGTTACCGCGTAATGAGCCTATTTTAAATTCATTCCAGGTGTCTGTTTGTTCAATTTCAATAATGTTTTCATCGCCTGATAAGCTAAGTACTTCAAATTCTTGCCACATACCAGACTGAGATGAAATAATTTCGTTACCGTTACCTCTCATGTCCATATTGTAAAACCAGTGACCGCCATTTCCTTGTTCTACGTCAATATTATTGTCGCTACCAGTGATAATATTGATTGCTTCATTGTTTTGAAATAATCCTTGGCCGAATTGAGAAACATAAACGCCGTTGTTATCACCCGTTATGCGCGTAATGAAACCATTAGCAACACCATCTTGTGCATAAGTTTGTTGGTTGTTATCACCTGTTGTTTCAACTTCGGCGTAATTACCATTTTGTAATTGAGCTATTTTAACATCGTTGTTGTTACCGATTTCAGTAGCTAGTGCAGTATTGCCATCGCCATCTTGAGAGACTAATGCCGTGTTGTCAGAAAATGATTGCTTAACTGTTACAGCATTCTCAATGCTACTTACAGATACTTTAGCTGCAAGCTCAGAAGTTGAACCTGCTTTTGTTTCTGTGTTTGCGTTTGCTGTAAAGCTGGCGCCCATTGCAATTGCAATTGCACAGCTTAAAAGTGATTTATTCAATTTCATTATTATTCTCCTTGAAAGATAAAATAAAATACCTTGATTATTTATTAAGTTTTAAAAAGGTATTTTCGTTGCAGCATGCCGTGCTGCCATTAATGTGTGATTAGCTTTTTATTCTTAAACGTAAAATGCTGTTTTAAATATGAACTAGGGTTTGGTCATTAGTACTTGGTAAGGTGGTTTGCCATTCACTAATTCATAACTGCTCAGTCAATGTATTCTTCAATGAGTTCATTTTGAATCATCTTTTTTAATGATAATTTAAATCTATAAATTTCAATTGCTTACCCGTTTAATTTGTATTTTCTATCTATTTACATCAAAAACCAGTAAAAAATAATGAGTTAATACCATGTTAAAAATAAGTTATTTAATTCATTAAAATGGCTGCTATTAATGTTTTTTTTACTGTATTTCTAGTTAAAAATAATGGTTTTGTTCCTGATTTTGCTTTTTTTACTTGAGTTATTGACTGATTAACCGTTTTCTTAACGCTTGCCACGTGATTACTTAAATTCATAAACGTAAATATTTCGCTTAGTAAAGCTAAGTTAACTTAATTACGGATAGAACAATGAAAACAAAATTATCTATTATTACACTTGCACTTTTACCTTGTTTAGCTGCGGCTAAATTGCCTGATGTTAACAGTACAACTCAAAAAGTAACTGCGAGCAGTGACTCGATTATTGTTAAGTATAAAAAGAATGCTTCGCCGGAAATGCGTAAGCAAGCTCGTTCGTTAGTAAAAGCCAAAATATCTGATCTAAATAACGATGAAATTGATGATAACTTCACCTCGTTATTTTCTGGCCGCCTCGCAAAATTTAAAATATCAGGAATGAGCGCTAAAGAAGCAATTGACCGCTTAAAATCTCATCAAGCTATTGAGTATGTTGAGCCTGATTATCGCGTGAGCATTGCAAGTGCAACTAATGACCCTCGTTTTGATGATTTATGGGGCTTAAACAACGAAGGCCAAACTGGTGGCACGGCTGATGCCGATATTGATGCACCAGAAGCATGGTCAATCTCTACTGGTAGCCGTGATGTTGTCGTAGGTGTTATTGATACCGGTGTAGATTATAGCCACCCTGATCTAGCTTCGAACGCGTGGGTAAACAGCGGTGAAATTGCTGGTGATGGTATCGATAATGACGGTAACGGTTACATTGATGACGTTCACGGTATTAATGCGATTACTGATGCTGGCGACCCAATGGATGACCAAGGCCATGGTACACACGTATCGGGTACAATCGGTGCCAGTGGTAACAATGGTGTCGGTGTTGTTGGTGTAAACCATGATGTTTCTATTGTTGGTTGTAAGTTTTTAGCCGCAGATGGTACAGGTTCTACCTCTGGTGCTATTAAGTGTATCGATTACATGGTTGGCCTTAAAAATGCAGGAGTTAATCTGCGTGTGTTAAATAATAGCTGGGGCGGCGGTGGTTTTAGCCAAGCGTTAGCTGATGCGATTACGGCTAGTGAGCAAGCTGATATTTTATTTGTTGCTGCTGCGGGTAACGATGCGGTTGATAACGATCAAAATCCACACTACCCATCTAACTATGAAAACGACAACGTATTATCGATAGCAAGTACTGATAGCAGAGATAATATGTCTAGTTTTTCTCAATGGGGCCTAACAAGTGTTGATATGGGCGCACCTGGCTCAGGTATTTTGTCGACCGTTCCTGGTAATAGCTATGCTACTTATTCAGGTACATCTATGGCAACACCGCATGTAGCTGGTGCTGCTGCACTTGTACTGTCAGTTAATCCTGATTTAACAACACTAGAGCTTAAAGAATTACTTATGTCTAGTGGTGATGCTAATGCAGCATTAAATGGTAAAACGGTTGCAGGTACACGCCTAAATGTTAATCAAGCGCTAATAGATGCTGATCCAACTCCAGGCTTTAAATTATCTGTATCGCCGGTTTCTCAGCAAGCGACTGTAGGTGATACGGTTACTTATACCTTTACGATTGGTTCAATTTCACAATGGGAAGGTGACGTTTCACTGGCTTTAGCTTCAGATCTTTCAGGTGCATCACTAAGCGCAACTACTGCTCGTCCGGGCGATGAAGTTGTTCTAACAGTTGCAACTAACAGCGATACTCAGTGGGGAAATTACGACTTTACTGTAACTGCGACATCAGACGAGCAAGTTAAAGAACAAACTGTTAGCTTAATGCTTCAACCTGCTGGTTTAAATGACTTTACTTACAGCAGTGATGAAAACATCGCTATTCCAGATAATTCTCCAGAGGGCGCAAGCTCGGTTATTACGGTTGCTGATGATTTAACTATTTTTGGCACCACTGCTGATGTAGATATTACGCATACTTGGTCTGGTGACTTAGTACTTACGCTTATTTCAGCGCAAGGTACAGAAGTAACTTTACAAAGCAATGAAGGTGGCAGTGCAGACGATATTGTTAAGTCATTTACATCAAGCGTATTTAATTCTGAAGTGGCAACTGGAGATTGGACACTTCATGTTGAAGATACAGCTGGTGCAGATACGGGTAATATCAATGGTTGGTCACTTACATTTAGCGCTATCGGTGAGGTAAGCCCACAACCACCACAAGCTGGCTTTAGTGTTTCAGCACAAGGTTTAACTGCTACATTTGTAGATACAAGTCGTGATGTAAATGATGACATTTCACAGTGGAGCTGGAACTTTGGTGATGGTTCAACATCAACAAACCCAAATCCTACACATGTTTACGCTCAGTCAGGAAGTTATGAGGTTGAATTAACCGTAACGGATAGTGAAAATAACTCAGATACATTCACTCAAACAGTGGTTGTTAGTGATGTTGAAATTGAATTGAGCTTAAAACGCGCTAACAAGTCACGTCTTGATACTATGCGTGTTGAGTTAAACTGGGCAGAAGTAGGGGCTGAGTCACTTAGCTTATACCGAAATGGCGAACTAGTAGATACCGTATCGGATAATGGCCGTTACCGTGATTACTTACGTAAAGCAACATTACCGGCATACGACTACCAGTTATGTATATCTGAAAACGTATGTTCGAATATTATTACGGTTTCATTTTCTGAATAAAACGTTTACCCCTTAGACATCCAAAGCCCAGCAATGCTGGGCTTTTTTATGGAATATCCCTTCTTAACTTTATAGTTATAAATAATTAGTTAATTTTATAATGTAACTATTTTGTATGTGTTTTTGTGCATTGTTTTCTTGGTATTTACGATATCCATGTTAAGTTTGTACCTGAAAGGTAAAAAATAATGAGTATAAACATCGTTAATGAAGGAGCCAATGAGCTCACGTAAAATAATAACAAATGCCTTTAATCTAAGTGCTTTATCGTTAAATTTTCTTAGTTTAAATGTACACGCGTCTATTGATTGCAGTGCGTTAGAACAGTGGCAAACAGGCCAGACACACGTTGCTGGAGATCAAGTGCAAGTGCAAGCGTATGAAGCTAGCTGGTGGACACAAGCCAATCCAGTGGAGAATGCTGGTGATTATAAAGATTGGAAAATTCTGGGTGCATTTGACAACGCTGTCATTAAAATGAAATTCCCTTAATTATCGAGTTAATGCCAGCAGACGGTTTTCAACTAACCGATAAAGACAGCGTTGTCGTATCGACGCAAGCAATTGATAACGATGGAGAGGTAACCACCGTTGAGTTTATTGAAAAATATGAATTTGACGGCGTTGATATTGATTACGAATACCGATCTTCAATGAACGACTCAGGTCACCCCGATGATTTTCCTATTTCCAACGCGCGCCGTGCAGAATTGAATGCCTCATACCAAGTGCTAATGAAAAAAGTACGTGAAGAGCTATATCGTGCAGGTGAAGCCGCAGGTAAGCACTATTTACTCACTTTTGCGTCTCCATCTTCTGGTTATTTATTACGAGGTATGGAAACCTTTCAAGCGGTTAAATATCTGGATTATGTAAACATTATGTCTTACGACTTACATGGCGCATGGAACTCACATGTAGGGGACAATGCTGCCTTATTTGACACCGGTTTAGACTCATAATTAACACAATGGAACGTATACGGCACTAAAGAGTTTGAAGGGATTGGTTATTTAAATACCACGAGCCAGGCGTAACCGATGTATGGTTAGCACTTTAATGTAAAACCTTAATGTTAGATTTTATATAAAGCAGCTTTCGAGCTGCTTTTTTTATCGCGAACAGTCACTTTTATTGTTCAAAACAAGGCTTTATTACTAATAATTAATCCATTGACATCAGCATACACCCAATCACCGGTATTAATTGTGGTGTTTAACATATTAACCGGGTGATCTTTGGCACCTAAACCGCGCTTAGTGGTGCAGCGCGGCGTAGCGCCTAGTGCCATCACGGGTAAATCAAGCGTGGCAAGAATTTCAATATCGCGGCAGCAACCATTAATAATAATGCCTTGCCAGCCATTTTTTAGGGCTCGCTCTGCAATCATATCGCCAATGAAGGCAAAACGTTTACTAGCAAAGCCATTCACAACCAACACTTTGCCTTCACCATTTTCATGTAATATATTGCCAGCAAATGAGTTATCGTCTGGGCAGGTGACAGTCACTACTTGACCATAAAAGAGAGTTTTATTACCAAAGTGTTGCAAGCCACTGTCAGCGACTTGCACATGGTCGCGATGTTCATCGTATAAATCGGGCGTAGTAAACTGTGTCATTGAGGGCATCCTTGTTTTTTGTAAAGCCACGTAGGCCAACGGCAGTACATTTAAAGTAGTAATAATGTTTATCGTAGGCTAATTAATCATTCAGGTGTAGCTATTGTTGCAAATTGGCGTATAGATTTTAGTCGCAATATAAGTACTTTTAACGTTTTTTAACGCTTTTTTATAAGTAACTTATGCTGTTACTTAGTTTTATTTTTTGAATAAATTTGATTTTGCCAGAGCATTAGCCAAACGTCTCATTGTTGCGTGCTTTTTCATATGCTACGTTCAATTGTTATTTTAAAATTTGGGCTGTAATAATTGGCCCTATACACACATACAAAAAGAGAAGCGTGCTTTATGATCATCTTTTTTATTTGCCTAACTATTTTAATATTAGGCTATAAGTTTTACAGCCCGTTTGTTGAAAAGCAAGCGGGCATGGATTCAACGGTCGACACACCACAAAAACGCTTTAGCGAAGGTGTTGATTACGTTGCAATTCACCCTGTTCGTGCATTTTTGATTCAATTTTTAAATATAGCAGGCGTAGGCCCCATATTTGGCCCAATATTGGGTGCATTATATGGTCCGGTTGCGCTTGTATGGATTGTGCTTGGTAATGTTTTGGGTGGCGCTGTACACGACTTCTTCTCAGGAGTAATGAGTATAAAAGAAGACGGTAAAAGCTTACCGGAAATAGCTGGGCACTACTACAACGTTGTATTTAAAGGCTTTATGCTTATTTTTACTGCGATGCTACTATTTTTTGTTGGTGTTGTATTTATTATGAGCCCGGCAGGATTATTAAGTAACCTTGATATATTTAAGGATACAATATTTGCAAATAATACCTTTTGGGTTTTGGCCATTTTAGCTTACTACTTTTTAGCCACGTTATTACCCATTGATAAAATCATCACTAAGTTTTACCCTATTTTTGGTTTGTTAATGATCGTAATGACAGTAGCTATTGCGGTATCACTGCTAATAAACGCACCGCATTTACCAGTAGCGGGCGACTTTTTAGCATACTTTGAGGCTGATCACGCTCATGACTTCTTAGCACCAAATCCTGATGGACTGCCCACTTGGCCGCTGCTATTTATAACCATTACCTGTGGTGCTATTAGTGGTTTTCACTCAACGCAAGCCCCTATTATTGCCCGTTGTTTAACCAACGAAAAATACGTACGCCCAGTTTATTATGGTGCGATGATGTGTGAAGGCATTGTAGGTTGTGTTTGGGCATTAGCGGGTATTGCTGCATTCCCTGAAGGCTATGCGGGTTTAAAAGCTATGCTTGATCTTGGTGGCCCAGGTTTGGTGGTTAACCATATTGCAAACAGCTACTTAGGTGTATTTGGCGGTATTATGGCAATTATTGCTGTTGCTGTTTTCCCTATTACCTCAGGCGATACGGCGTTTCGTTCACTGCGCTTGACTGTGGTTGATGCGTTTAGTATTCCGCAAAGTTTACGTAATCGTTTATTGCTAGCAATCCCTATTTTAACCATTGCCTACTTTATGACTAAGCTCGATTTCTCTGTGATTTGGCGCTACTTCGCATTCTCAAATATGCTGCTTTCTACCAGTGTGTTGTGGCTTGCGACCAAGTACTTATTTGACCGTGGTACATTCCACTGGATCACTAGTATACCAGCAGTAATCGCTACAGCAGTGACCTTGTCATACATAATGACCGCGGCAATAGGGTTAAACTTATCAAGTGATTTAGGTAAACCGATTGGTGCAGCGGTGGCTGTTATAGGGTTTATTGTATTAGCTGTTGTGCATTCAAAGCATAAAGTGCGTACGGCTTAATAAATCGTAATCTTAAAAATGTAAAAGCGAGCCTTATTAAGGCTCGCTTTTTTTATACTTGATCGCCAATCGCTAAAAAGTGGCTTGTTCGAAGTAGCTGATATCATCTAGGGTTTTACTAATCATCATCGCACCCTCTAATAAGCTCACTGTTTGTATTGCCGCGCGAGCAGGGTTTTCTTCACCATTCGCAGCGTGTGCTTGGGTTAACCAGGCTAAATTTTTATTAAAAAACCGCTGAACTTCAACCCGCACTTTATCAGGTAGGCTGTCGCTTTCTGCGCCGAGCAAGCCACATAAACACATTTTTTTATCAATCACGAGTGCATTTCTAAATAACTGAGTGTAAATATCAATAGGGTTTTTACCGTTTGCTTTGTGTGCCTCTGGTTCACCAAGTACAGCGATAAAGGCATCGGTATATTGATGCGCAAGCTCTGCACCTAAATCAGCTTTAGTTGGAAAGTGATAATGCACACTGGCACTTTTAATACCAACTTCACTGGCCAACTCTCTAAAGCTAAAATTGCTATAGCCACCAAGTCTAACTTTATTTTCTGCTGCTTTTAACAGGGCCGCTTTTTTTGTCATTTTAAACTTCCTTCATATCGCTGCAAAAATTATCAACCAGTAGGTAGTTATTTTCAAGCTCTTTTATTTTTAGTTTGCAAAGGTCGAGATCTTAATATAAATTACCTATCAGGAGGTAGGTAATTTATTCTTGCCAGTATGAGTTCAAACTGTGGTAAAAAATATAAAGAGATAATTATGAAAATTTTTGACGTAGAAAACTTTCCTAATCCATTACGTGTACGTATTGCGCTTGCTGAAAAAAGGCGACTGATAAAGTAGAGTTTGTTGCTGTCGATTTATTAAATGGTGAGCACCGTACTGAGGCTTTTTTAACTAAAAACCCTTAGCAGGCGTACCTGCTTTAGAGCTAGATGATGGAACGTTCATAACAGAATGCACCGCGATTACTGAATATATTGATACCGCTTTTGCAGGCTCTTCATTAACCGGTGTTGAGGCAAAAGAACGCGTGGTGATTAATATGATGCAAAAGCGTGCGGAGTCTATGGTGCTTGATGCTGTAGCCAGTTACTTTCATCATGCAACGGATGGTTTAGGCCCAGCGCTTGAAACCTATCAAAATGTTGCTTGTGGAGAAAAGCAAGGTGAAAAAGCGCGCCAAGGCTTTGTTTATTTTAATACAGTGTTAGCCAACTCTGCTTATGTTGCCGGTGAGAATTTTAGTGTTGCAGATATTACTTTGTACGCCGGTCTGGTGTTTGCAGGCTTTGCAAAAATAGCTATTCCTAGGAGCTATCACATTTAATAGCATGGCAAGAAAAGGTCGCTCAACGTCCAAGCATTGCTGTTTAGATATGGAGTCAAATATGAAAATTGCAGCTGATTTTAGCGAACGTGTTGTTGTACATAGCGAATCGTTAGAATGGATAGCCTCACCGATGGCGGGTGTTGATAGGCGTCCACTTGATAGAGTGGGCGATGAGGTTGCACGCGCAACCAGCATTGTACGTTATGCGCCAAACAGCCATTTTTCTGCTCATACACATACCGGCGGTGAAGAATTTATTGTGCTTGAAGGTGTTTTTCAAGATGAACATGGTGATTTCCCCAAGGGTTCTTATATTCGTAATCCGCCTGAGTCAAAACATACACCAAGCTCTGAAAACGGGTGCGTTATATTTGTAAAATTATGGCAGTTTCAGCCAGAGGACACAGAGCATGTTCGCTTGCAAACTAATACCATGCACGGTGTTCCTCACCCTGAGTTTAGTAATGTAAATGTGGCTCCTCTTTATAAAGATGCCTTTGAAGAGGTGAGTATTTTAGCATTTGCACCTAACAGTGAAATATCGTTAAACGCCTTAGGTGGGGGCGAGCTTTTAGTTCTTGAAGGCTCGCTTGAAGAGCAGGGCGATACATTAGTAAAGCACAGCTGGTTAAGAGTGCCGCCTAACAGCGAAATTAAAGCAACAGCAGGCAGTGAAGGAGCCAGAGTGTGGCTTAAAATCGGTCATTTAACAGATGTTGAAAACCAAATAGCACGGCTTAAAAATGCATAATTCAGCATTTAATTAAAATGGGCACAATAAAAGTGATGTGCCTGTTTTTTGATCTACTTCACTATTGGTTAATAAGCTATCACCTATACTTGATGCTCATATTATTGTGGAGTTCGGGTTATGGTAAATTTAACACACGGCTTATCTATTGGTATTGAGCGCTCTGGTTGCGAGTTTTTTTTAACCTTAAAAGCTATAGGTACACTCACTCACAAAGATTATGAGGTGATCACGCCGATGATTGACTCTGCGCTTGGCGAAGTTAAACATCCTATTGTTAATGTACTCATAGATGGTACTGAGCTTGATGGCTGGGAACTTAGAGCCGCATGGGATGATTTAAAACTTGGCTTAAAACATAACAAAGAGTTTAAAAAAATAGCCATATACGGCAACAAGGACTGGCAATCAACCATCGCTAAATTAGGCAGTTGGTTTGTATCAGGTGAAATTCAATATTTTGAGAACGCCACTGCGGCTTTAGAATGGTTAAAAAGTAATGATGAAGAAGCGGATGCTTAAATAAAGGCCATAATCGGCTTTTATTTTTAAAGTATTTATATCAATTCGCTTAATTAAGTGATCTATTTTGAGGCTGGAAAAACGTGTTGATAGCTAGGCAAAAAGTTTGCTATTTAGTTGTTCAAAATGAGAATTTTTTACGCAGATAGCGACACGTTTAGCCCCATAAAATGATTAAGTATTATTGCGGATTGGTATTATACCTCTTGAAGTGTAGGTAATGCGGGAAATGCCCCCTTGGCTAAGCAGGCTTTAGAGCCACAGCGCAAACCAAAATTTAAAGCGTGTTTTACTAGATGCTCATTATTAATTTTTTCGATGAGCGGGCTATTTTCATCGGTGTGATTTAAATAATATAACACGCCTGCAATAAACGCATCACCGGCACTGGTAGTATCCACAGCATTAATGATTGGCGCCGATTCGTTTAATATAAACGCCTTATGGTAAACCGTTGCCGGTGCAGGGCCATCGGTTAAAAATACCAATTTAACACCTATATTTAAAATAGATTGTAAGTAATCATCAGGTGCATGCTGTGTTTGCTCAGCTAAAAAGTTCAGCTCATCACGCGATAGCTTAACAATATCGCAATAGGCATAACACGCGTGTACATTGTGTTCAATGTCATTGCTATTTTGCCACAAGCTATAGCGTAAATTTACATCAAAGCTAACGAGTTTATGGTTGTTTTTAGCCAGCTTTAAAGCACACACGGTGGTGTTTGCAATGGCTGGATTGGTTAACGTGTTGGAACAAAAGTGTAGGGTACTCAATTCATCCCATTTGATATGGTTTAAGTGATCACTCGTTAACAGTAAATCGGCGGTATTGTGGCGATAAAAATTAAAGCTTCGTTCACCGGTTTCATCTAAACTCACAATAACTACGGCCGTTTGAGAGTCTTTAATCGTAAATAAGTACTCTGTACTTACTTTATATTGCTCAAGCGATTTACTTAATTGTTTAGCAAAGTAGTCATCACCCATACCGCCACAAAAAGCAGCCTTGCCGCCTAACTTTGCATAACCTACCGCTACATTGGCAGGGGCACCTCCTGCAATGGGCAAATAAGCACTGTTTTGAGAATCTTGTGGCAGCATATCAATAAGTAGCTCGCCGAGGCTAAGTAATTTGGTCATAGTGTAAATCCTAAAAAACCCAGCAGAGCTAGGTCAAAATTCAAGGGAGAATTATTAAAACTAATTAAAGTTAGTGTAACAATCGCTGAAAAACATAGCTTCAGCGTTTGTTACACTAAAGATGGTTAGTTAAACGCGTATTTAAGCGTTATTGCTGTTGTGCGGCCATTAATAGTACGGGCGCGAATAATGTTATTATCTGGAATTGAGCCTTCTTCAGCTTCTGTAATACCTACCGTATCGAATAAGTTATTTACATTAAGTGCAATATTAAGGTTTTCAGATAAATCGTAACTTACAAAGCCATTTACTTGAGTGTAACCGTCAAATTTAAGGTCGTTATTGTCTTGAGCGTAAGCATCAGTAGTACCAATAAAGTTGACACCGGCAGCACCTTTATCAAAGCTATAACGAGCCATTAAAGAGTAGATTAAATCAGCTTGGCGGCGTGGCGTATTACCTACCACTTCAGGTGTAAGTGCATCCTTAGCAATTTCTGCATCAGTCCATGTTAAGTTACCACGAAAATCCCATGCATCGATGTAGTAAGTTGATTCAATTTCAATCCCTTTTGCTTCGTACTCACGGTCAAAAAAGGTTTGCGATGTTGCTTCAAAGTTTTGCTCTTCTGTTTCTGCATAAAACGCTGTTGCAAAAACTGAGAGTGAATCAAAACGTTTTTTAACCCCAAATTCATACTGGTTTACTTCATCAACGGCATCTTCATCAGCAACCGAACCGTCAGCGCGTACTTTACCAAATAAAAGTCGGTCAGCATTTGCGCGGCCACCTTTACTCAGTCTTGCAAATGTCGCAAGGCTTGAATCTATTTGGTAGTTAGCCCCAATTGAATAGGATGCATAATCCCAATCGTAATTTACTGGGCTAGCATTTGCGGTATCAATGCCTGCTACATTTTGTTCAGGAACTGAAATCACTCCATCGCGATTCATATCGACCGTTGAGGTAACGGCACCTGCATAGTTGCCGCGTGCTTCACCACTATCGTAACGAGCACTGGCATCAATACTTACATCACCCACTTTTGTTGAAAATGAAACGTACGGGGCGCGGGTATCGTATTCTGTATCGTAATCACGCTGACAACAGTTACCCCAAAAAGGCGTTCCGTATGCATATAAACCATTTTCAGAAAACGCTGTACCATCAGCAGCTGTTACATTTAGTAGCGCCGCATTATCGCCCTTAAGCTCCATAAGGTAAGAGTTCCATAACCATGACATAGCAATATTTTGCGTTGAAGCATAGTAACCAAACGTAACGCTTGTATCATCGCTTAGTGATTTAGTTAGTTTGAAGTCGTTCACAATAGAGTCAAAGTCGTTCATTGTGACGTCAAACGTATGAATACGCATGGCTAAATCGTCATTAAATGCAGCTCCGGTATTTGCATTACTAAGCGTTGCACCTGCGCCGCCAATACTTTGTGCAATAGCAGTCGCGCTGCCTACTTCAGCAGGAATAAGTGAATTAAAGTTACCGCTAACAGAGGATTTACGAAAACGGTTTTCAATACGCCAATCGTTATCTAAGTCAAATACGGCTTCAAAACCCACTGAGTCAACTTGCGGGTTCATGCCATCGCGAATATCGCCGCTACTAATTTGATTTTCGCCATTTAAACGCACTGTTTTAGTAAATAATGCCGAGTGTGGTGTATCCGATTGTGCGTCAAACCCAGGGATTGAGTCACCATTTGCATACATTGGCATTGGTAAGTAACCCACGCTTTTGTCATCTAAATGTTTGTAATAAAGACGCACGTAACCGTTTTCAAAGTCTTTGGTAAGGTTGGCTTTAATTTGCCCACCTTTATTTGATGTGTAACCTGTTTCACGCGGGCCTTCACCTTGGCGCACAAAACCACCTACATGAAAACGTACGCTATCACTAAGGTAAGTGCCGTATTCAAAGTCTGTACGAATAGTGTCGTAATCAAGGCCCAGTGTTGTAGAAACACTGCCTGATTCGTTTTCACCATTTTTAGATATAAAGTTAATTATGCCGCCCGGTGCATTACTTGCTGCAGTCGAGGCCGAACCACCACGAATTGATTCGATAGTTTGTACGGTATTATCTAGGCGCATAAATATATCAGCGTTACCAAAAGCAATATCACCGTATTGCATAACGGGTAAACCGTCTTCTTGTAATTGTAAAAACTTAGCACCACCAGAGGCCACAGGTAAGCCGCGTACAGCAATGTTTGCGTTACCTTCACCGCCGGTTGATTCTGAGCGTACGCCCGGAATAATTCTAAACGCTTCAGCAGTTGAACGCGGTGTAGATACTTCAACTTGAGCAAGCGATAAACTGCTCACTGATGAGCTTGATGCCATAATGGTTGTACGACGTGGTACACCGGTTACAACGATAGTCTCAAGACCTTTGTTAGCTTGCGCGTGTGTGTTTTGCTCTTCTTGTTGTGCATAAACGCCTTGGCTTACAGCCAGCGCTAAAGCACTCATTAAATATAAAGGTGTGTTGTGTGTTGTCATGTGAACGCCTCGTTTTGTGAGCCCGAAGGGGTTTGTTATTTTTACTTAATCGATTAAGTAAAAATAACAAATCTTTTACAATAAGCAAATTATTTTATTCTTTATTTGCTGTTTTTTTACTCATCTATTGATTTATATAGTGTTTTTTTAGCCCCCAATTTGTTGATTTACTCAGTTATTAGGTTGCTCTCTTGTAAAGCGCAGGCTGATGGGTCACGGAAATAGTTAAACAGCATCGCTAAAAATAAAATAATGGCAAAGCCGGTTGCAAGGTAAAAACCATAACGTACATGACCAAAGTAATCGCTGATCATACCCATAAATAAAGGCGCTAATGCGGCTGAAAGTGCAGTGAAAAATAATATAACCCCAGCAACTGCGCCATGTTGTTGTACCGGGAAGCACGATATTCCTTTGGAGTTTAAGGTCGGGTAAACCATCGACATAAATAACCCTGAAAGCGGCAATAAACCAACAGCCCAATCAACGCCACCGACTAAAGTACCCACATAACATAGTGCAATACCTAAACTTAAGTAAGCCATAACACCTTGCCAGCTATAGCGGTTTAATAACCACACCGCAATAAAACGCCCTGCGGCACGCAGTATAAAAAATATGGTGAGTGCATAGGTTGCCAAAAGGGGCCAAGAGCCTGTGTAGTCTTTTAACAGCGTCGGCATCCATACGTAAATGGCAACCTCGGTTGCAACATAAAGCGCAATGGCGAGCGAAAAGCCAAGCGCGTAGGGGTTTTTAATCATTTTCATGGTAGTAGCAAGTGAAGCAGGTTTTTCAGTGTTTTTAACAACGCTCGGATACTCTGCACGCCACGCTAAAAACGCTAAAATTAAGCACATAATGCCGGCAATAATATATAAATAAGTCCAACTTACATTTTGTACCAGTAATACACCAACAAGTGCAGGTCCAACAATGGCACCAATACCAAAAAAGCCTTCTACTTTGTTCATGGTTTTAGTGTGCTCTGCGTTGCTATGAGAAATATCGCCTAATAACGCCAAAGCGCCGGTTTTAAATAAGCCAATAGCTAAACCAATACAGCAAAGCAAAAAAACAAAAAATATAAAGCTGCTACTAATGGCGAATAAAAAGCAACTCGCAGAAAATATTAATAACCCAAGCATAATCGTTTTTTTACGCCCGAGGCTATCGGCTAAAAAGCCTAAAAATAATCCGCTAAAGGCAATGAGTGCCATAGGCGCATAGTGGAATGCGCTGGCTTGGGTCATGCTTAAACCAAATTCAGTTATGAGCTCGGGAATGATCATGCCAACGGCATCGGAGGTCATGGCAAACATAAAAAACATCATATATGTGAGCCAGCGAATTTGTTGCAACGGATCGCTGCTTACGTGTGTGTGTGATTTTGTCATGTGCTTTTCCTCGTTAAATGCGTTCTTAACACTCAGTAAGTCAGTTACTGATTATAGTATTAATGTCGCCACGATATTTGTATGTAAAATTTATAAAAATAACTTGTAAATTCGTACGTGCTAGTTAAAGATATATCTTAATCGATTAAGTTTCAACATGGTAATCACACAATGATGAAGAATAAAGTTCAATTGATCACATACGCTGATCGAATTACTGGCCAAGATATAAATGCACTTACCACTCTTTTACATGGCCCATTAGAGGGCGTTTTTGGTGGTGTGCACTTATTGCCATTTTATAACCCAATTGATGGCAGCGATGCAGGCTTTGACCCGATTGATCATAGTGAAGTTGATTCTCGAATCGGTACTTGGGACGACATAAAGGTACTCGGTAAAGACCATGATTTAATGGCTGATCTAATAGTGAACCATGTGTCGGCGCAATCTTTTCAATTTCAAGATGTGCTGGCTAAAGGTAAAGCGTCAGCATTTTGGGATTTATTTTTAACCAAAGAAGACGTGTTCCCCAATGGTATGAGCGAGGCTGAGCAGCAAGCTATTTACCGTCCACGCCCAGGCAGTTGTTTTACGCCAATGAAATGCGGTGATGGTCAAACGTATGATTTTTGGACCACTTTTACCGACAATCAAATTGATATAAACGTAAAAGTAGAGGCAGGAATTGCGTATTTAAATAATGTACTTACTAAGTTCTCTGCTAACAACGTTAATATTATTCGTTTAGATGCAGCGGGTTATGCCATTAAGCAGGCGGGTACTAATTGTTTTATGCTAGATGAAACGTTTGGCTACTTAGATAACTTATCAAAGCAAGCCAATGATTTAGGCATGGAAACCATTGCAGAAATTCATAGCCATTATCAAACACAAGTAGATGTAGCTAAGCGCGTTAATATGGTTTATGACTTTGCGTTGCCACCACTAATTCTACATAGCTTGTTTAATAACAATGCGGATGCATTACTCAAATGGCTAAAAATATCGCCGCGTAACTGTTTAACGGTACTTGATACGCATGATGGCATAGGCATTATTGATGCAGGCCCAATGGGTGAAAAACCAGGCTTATTAAATGCAGAGCAAATTGATAACCTAGTAGAAACCATGCATGCAAATAGTAACAATCAAAGCCGCCAAGCAACAGGCGCGGCTGCCAGTAATGTCGATTTATATCAAGTAAACTGTACTTATTACAATGCATTAGGTGCTAATGATTTTGACTATTTACTGTCGCGCGCAATTCAATTTTTTGCGCCAGGTGTACCGCAAGTTTATTACGGCGGCTTATTTGCCTGTGAAAACGATATGGAACTGTTAGCAAAAACCAATGTTGGCCGTGATATAAATCGCCCATATTTGAACGCGGCTAAAATAGAGCAAGCCCTTAATAAACCGGTAGTAAAAGGGCTGATAGAGCTAATTAAAATGCGTAATGAACATCCCGCATTTGCAGGTGAATTTTCGGCTCAAGGCGGCGCAAGTGTTTGTTGTTTAATGTGGAAGCTTGAACAACAATCAATTTCATTGAGGATTGACTTTGCAAGCCGTACTGCACTTATTACGCAGCTTAATGGCACTCAAGAAAGCACTCTAAACTTACAAAGTTTATTGGCTTAATAGCTTTATTTGTTGAAAACCAAAAGCCAAGCAGTTTCTGCTTGGCTTTTTTATTTGCTTTATTAACAGTGCTTAGCTACTTGCACCAATATCGAGTGCGTAACCTACTTCATATTGTTTTTCTTCTTTAGAAATAAATAAGTTAGCAGCCATAACGCCCTTTTCTTGGCTATTTTGATGAATTGTAGTGAGGCGAGGTACAAAACGGGCAGCTTCTTCTATGCCATCAAACCCCACAATACGCAGCTCACTGCCTATTTTTATTCCTTGTTTTATGGCTTCTCGCATGGTGGCAAGGGCAATTAAATCGCTCATGCATATAATCACATTAGGGCGAGGGGAGGCTGTTAATACCTCTTTTGCGGCAATATTTGCAAAGCGCTCACTGCTTTCAGGAATATTCCAAATGCGGTCGTCGGCAACCGTTATATTAGCCTCACTTAAGGCGCGTTGATAACCACGCAAACGTTGATGCGAAATAGATTGGCCAGTTTCAAATTCGTGATGTTCGTATACTCGGCACAATACATTTTCATCAAGTAATCTTAAGCCTAATATAGCCACTTTATCATCTTGATTATGTAAAACATGTTTGGCTATTTCATAACTGGCTTGCTCGTTATTAACATTAATTGAGGCGTTACGGGCAATGTCAAAATCAACCGTCACCACATGTTTGGAGACTGTTTTTAGTTGCTCTACTAGTGCTTTATTGCGCGGGCGACCATAACAAATAAAACCATCGACAAAATCAACAACGCTGTTGAGGTTGTCACTATTGCCTGAAAACAATAAAACATTAATATTGTTTTTTTCAAGTACCGAGGTTACTCCCCGCATAAAACTGCTCGCAACAGGGTCTGATACCATGTATTCCACGCTATCGGGAAGGACTAATGCAACAATATTAAAGGTGCCACTTCGCAAAGACTGCGCCGCTTTATTAGGGCCATAATACCCCAGCTCTTTGCACGCTTTAAGTATGGCTTCGCGGCGTTTAGCAGAGAGTTGATCAGGGCGATTAAACGCATTTGATACCGTAGCATTAGACACACCTAATTCTTTGGCAATACTCTTTAATGTCCAGCGGGTGGGTTTACTCATCGGTGACTCATTACTACTTACAACATTGCAAACAATCTAGCATATTAGGCTGTTTAATATAACAAAAACTGTTGTGTTAGGTTAGTGGCGACACGCTTTTGGTGCAATACCAAAAGTTTGCTTAAATAAACGGCTAAAATGACTGGCGCTATTAAAACCCAGGTCGTAGCACACCTTGCTTATAGCGTGGCCTTCTAATAAAAGCGTACGGGCCTTTTTAAGCCTAAGTTGTTGTTGCCAAAGCGCAGGGCTTGTACCAAAAGCAAGTTTAAACTGCTGATAAAACTTACTACGGCTCATACAGGTTATTTTGCAAAGGGTGTTTATGTCGAGGTTTTCGTTTAAATGCTCTTCAATATAATGCAGTGCATCACTCACGTTACTTTTTAGGCGCAGCTTGTCACAGTTGGCCAGCAATAAATCACGGCTTTGCTGTTGTAATAAACGGGTGATCAATTCGTTTAACGATAAATCAATTAAGTAGTGTCGCTCAGCGCCCTGCTCACTAAATAAATGCACCATGCGCTCTAATAACTGCTGAGTTTGCGTATTATGTTGGGTATGCACTAAATTAGGGGTGTATTCAAACAAGGTATCACTAGCAAAGCTTTGCTGCATATTAAGCGCATTAGCCACATTGGTTATTTTATCGGTGCTTATTTCAATGGCTAAACAGGTGGTGGGTGCGTTTAAGGATGCATGCGGAAAATCAATTAGTACGCCTTGCTCGGGTGCTAATACAAACGATTCATGTGGTAAAAACGCTTTGTGGTATTGACTGCTCTCAACATGCATTATTTTTTTACCACTGAGCATGGCACAAAACAGTAATTCGTTTGAGTGCAACGCCACTTTTTGCGCACTTTTATAGGTATCGTAAATACTTAGCTCAGAGTTATCGGCAGCAAAGGTCACTTTGTTTTCAATCAGTACATCAAGTTGTTGGCGTTTTTTATTTAACTGAGATGTGTGCATGTTCAGCCTTTTTTAATCGTTATAGAGCGTTTTTAATGTGGACTCACAGACAACTTTTTTGGACAGCTAAGCAAGTTTTTAAGCGCTTAATGGTCTAATGTCAATCAATACCGATTAAATATAAAGCAAGTTGCTACATTACTCTAACAAATTTCGGCTTAGACTTTTAGCTAACAACAAGAGAACACACATATGATTTATGCAAACCCAGGTTCAGCAGACGCACTCGTCACATTTAAACAGCAGTATGGTAATTACATTGGCGGCGAGTGGGTTGCCCCTGTCAACGGCCAGTACTTTGATAATATAAGCCCAGTTAATGGCAAGGTATTTTGTAAAGTACCGCGCTCAGATAAAGACGATATAAACCTTGCACTCGACAAAGCCCATGCAGTAAAAACCCAGTGGGGCACTACCTCAGTCGCCGAGCGCAGCAATATACTATTAAAAATTGCCGACCGTATTGAACAAAACTTGGAGCTACTTGCAGTGGCCGAAACATGGGATAATGGCAAAGCGATTCGCGAAACCCTCGCCGCTGATATTCCACTGGCCGCCGATCACTTTCGTTACTTTGCAGGCTGCCTTCGTGCTCAAGAGGGCAGTATTGGCGAGATAGACGAAACCACGGTAGCGTATCATTTTCATGAGCCTCTAGGCGTTGTAGGGCAAATTATTCCGTGGAACTTCCCATTATTAATGGCCGCTTGGAAACTTGCGCCTGCGCTTGCAGCAGGTAACTGTGTAATATTAAAACCCGCAGAGCAAACACCCGCCTCAATCTTAGTGTTGATGGAAATTATTGGCGATTTACTGCCAGGGGGTGTTTTAAATGTGGTAAACGGCTTTGGTAAAGAAGCTGGTGAAGCACTGGCAACCAGTACACGCATTGCTAAAATTGCCTTTACAGGCTCAACTCCTGTGGGCTCACATATTTTAAAATGTGCAGCCGAGAATATTATTCCATCAACGGTAGAGCTTGGGGGGAAATCACCTAATATTTTCTTTAGCGATGTTATGGAAAAAGACGACTCATACCTAGATAAAGCGATTGAAGGCGCCATTCTTGCTTACTTTAACCAAGGTGAAGTATGTACCTGTCCATCACGCTTGTTCATTCAAGAAGATATTTATGAGCAATTTATAGAACGTATTTTAAAACGTACTAAACAAATTAAACGTGGCAACCCGCTTGATAGTGAAACCATGGTAGGCGCACAAGCCTCTAAAGCGCAGTTTGATAAAATTTTAAGCTACATTGAAATTGGTAAAGAAGAAGGTGCTGAAGTATTAACTGGCGGCCATGTTGAGCAATTAAGCGACGAGCTAAACGGCGGGTATTACATTCAACCCACACTGCTAAAAGGGCGTAATGACATGCGTGTTTTCCAAGAAGAAATTTTTGGCCCCGTTATTTCAATGTCGACCTTTAAAGACGAAGCCGAAGCACTTGAGCTGGCTAACAGCTCAGAATTTGGTTTAGGCGCAGGGGTATGGAGTCGTAATATGAACCGCGCTTATCACTTTGGTCGCAAAATAGAAGCAGGCCGCGTATGGACCAATTGTTACCATATGTACCCAGCGCACGCTGCGTTTGGCGGTTATAAAAAGTCTGGTATAGGCCGCGAAACTCACAAACTCGCGCTTGATCATTACCAACAAACCAAAAACTTGCTAGTAAGCTACAGCGAAGATCCGCTCGGCTTCTTTTAATAACGCGTTTTAGTTTAAACAAACAACCTATAAGTAATGAAAGCGCTGCATTATTGCAGCGCTTTGTTTTTTAAAACTAATACCGATAGCATTTGATTAGTGGTTAATTATAATGATAAAGAAATGATTTATTAATGAGGCGCTGGGTTGAAAAAGTAGATTAAAGGTTCTAGCTCAGGGCTGTTATGACTAGGTTTCAGGCTGTTTGTACAAGCTCACAGCTCGTCACTCGAAGCCGGCTCATTTTCTCCTCTGCGTTCAAAAAGGCTTTAATGAATTAATCACAAAAAGGATTATGGTGATGTTTGAAACGATTGCGATTTATTCAGGGTTAATAGCCACATTATGGATATTCATTGGTGTTTATGTAGCAAGTCGGTTTTATGAAGGTTACAGTCATTCTAAACAATTTTGTAGTGAATTAGGTGCAACGGGAAGCCCAACTGAAAAACTGTCACCGCTAATTAATAATTATCCTTTAGGTTTTCTATTTTGCTTTTTTGGCTGGTATTTGGCGCAATTGGCTAATGTTTCTATATTGGTTAATATTGTTGGTTGGTTAGTTATAGTGCATGGTATTGGTACCTGGGTTGCGGGTTATTTTCCTATGGATGCTGACCCATTTACTAAACATCCAACTTTTAGCTGCAAGGTTCACTCTTGGGCTGGTTTCATTATGTTGCTTTCGTTGGTTGTAGCACCAATATTAATAGCGATCAGTCCAACCACAGAAATTACTCCTTTATACTTTCGTGTTTTTTCAATTATTTCTGTTATCGCTACTGTTTATTATCTGTTTGCTATGGCTAAAGCGGTTAAGCTTCAAAGTAATCCAGGTACCTATCAACGTATCTCTTATGGTATCCAATTAAGTTGGTTAAGTGTTTTTTCAATAGTGTTAATGTAATTTTAAACTAATTTAAATCGTCTTCAATAATTTAGAGACTTAACTCACTAACGACTATGATTTATTTCAGCTTATTATTTGGCGCCACAACTCAAGGAAGGCTCATGAATATAAACCACGCTAAATTCCGTTTTATTTTACTAAAAGGTGTTCTAGGCTGGGGAATTCCTACAGCTATTTTATTTCAATTAATTATGTACTTTACAGGTGAGCAAGATTTTTTTGATGGAATCATTTCATCTTTAATAATATTTCCTTTAGTAGGCATATTATTTGGATACTTTTTGTGGCATTCGAAATATAAAAAAGAGCGAAATAACTGAGATAACAACCTTAATCACTTGGTTTGTTGAAATTTTTTAGCTTTGATAACAAGAAGGTTTGAGTGAAAATTTGTGAAACCCAAAGGTTGGTTATCCGGCCATTCTCAATTGATGATGTGCCGGCATTAAGTGAAATTCTTAGTGACGATGAAGTGATGAAATATTCAATTCGTGGTGTATGCGATGAAGCCGCAACTCGTGATTTTATAAAGTGGTGTTTACAATGCTACGATTCATATGGTTTGGGCTCATGGGCATTAATAGATAAACATAGCGATTTGCTCATTGGGTTTTGTGGCGTTTCTCCACAAAGTTTCGCGGGTAACGAAGAGCCTAATTTAGGGTATCGATTAGCGGTCGATTTTTGGAATAAAGGATTAGCCTGCGAAGCGGCTAAAGGTGTTTTAAAGTATGTGTTTACTCAAACTACTCATCAATCCGTCGTTGTTATTATTGAACCTGAGCATATTGCGTCATTAAAAGTAGCAAAGAAAATTGGCTTTACAGACTACAGTACTCATGAATTTCATGGTCGTACCGTACAGTTATATCGATTAACTAAGTCGCAGTGGAGTAACTCACTTGTTTAAATAATACTATGTAGGTAGTAAGCTGAAAGAATAGTTAGTGTTGATTTGTTAAATATCAGTTTTTAAAAAGAAAATTTTTAATGGATATAGATTCTCATATAGTTCAACTTGAAAAAAACAACCGAAAGTTATTTAGTGCATCTCATTATTTGGGACTTACGATAGCGATGGCTGCTATTGTTTTGTTGTTAATGTTTTATTTCAGCCCATTGATAGGGCTTGCTTGTTCAGGTTTTGCTGCTTTCTTTTTGAACTTTTTCTATTCACAGTATAGCTTTAGAAAACTCAATGCCCGCATAACACTACTGCAAACCAAAATTGAACAAACATCTAAGTAAGCTGTTGCTCTAAATTAAAGCCAGTTCATTTTAAATCTTACTCGTTGTTAGCTGCTTTTAATGTTGCTAAGTTAATGCTGTAAAAATAATTTGCTGATAGTTATTTGATTTAAGGTATTTTTAGTTCCACCAAATGAGTTTACAGTAATTATATAACCTAATTTAAAATGGATTTTCATGAACATAAAAACAAAAATAGTTAGCCGTACTTTATTGAGTGCTTTATTAATTACGCCTACCTTGAGCATGGCAGAATTAGCAGTTACTCCTCAAACACCAGAGCAATGGCGCAGTGTTACTGATCGTGATATTGAAGCTGCTTACAGTATTTCGGCAAAAAACCACCCCGGTATGTTTGATGTTAACAACCCAGTCTTTCCTGAGCTATTAAAGCAAGCAAAAGCAGAAGCACTTGCACTGTCGGCTAAAGCGAGCGGGCCGCAGGTTCATGTTGCGGCAATTGCGCGTTTTAGTACTGTGCTACAAGATGGTCATGCAGGTGTGTTTTCAAGCGTTGAACGACCTGCTCGTCGTTGGCCTGGTTTTAGTGCCGTTTGGCGGGGTGATGCATTAAAAGTGTATTACAGTGAAACAGATAATATAAATAAAGGTGATGTGATAAGTGGATGCGATGGGCAAAGTACCGAGACGTTAATGCGACAAAGAGTGTTTAAATTTCATGGACAGGTTACACAACCTGGGCATTGGTGGCTGCAAGGTTGGCGGTTACTAATTGATGAGGGCAACCCATTTTTAACACCTCTAAAAGAATGTCAATTTATTAAAGCTAATGGGCAAGCTTACAGTAAAACCCTTGATTGGTCTGTTCGGCCAAAGAGTGTAAGTAAGCATTTAACACATTCCTATAATGGGGATGAGCTTACAACCGATTTAACTTGGCCTGCGCAAAACATAGCGTGGATTGCTATGCCCAGTTTTGCAAATAACGATAAGCAAACTCATGATTACAATAACCTGTATAAAAAAGTGACTGATCAACGTACTAAGTTACTCAGTGCAAAAACGGTGGTTTTAGATCTTCGCCACAACCAAGGTGGCTCGTCGTATTGGAGCTTAAAGCTTGCAAAAGCGCTGTGGGGTGAGCAAGTTGTTGAACAAAAAATGGACAGCTACTCACAAAATAGCCGAGTTTGGTGGAGAGCGTCAAAAGATAATACTAACCATGTTAAATCATTAATTGAAGTGTTGAAAGATCAACCTAAAGCACAAAAAGAATTTAAAGAAATAGCTGCAGGTATGGCGCAGTCACTTGAAAACAATAAGCTATTTTACATCGAAGAGCCGCAAAGTAAATCAAACCAAAGCGAAAGTACGGTACCAGTAAGTGACTTTAAAACACAGGTTTTTGTTATTGTGCCGCCACAGTGTGCAAGTGCGTGTCTTGATGCCATTGATGTATTTAAGCAGTTTTCAAACACTCAGTTATTTGGCGCGCCAAGCAGTGCTGACTCACTGTATATGGATGTTCGATTAGCCCAGTTACCCTCAGGTTTAGGTAAAGTGATAGTGCCTAATAAAGTGTATGTGAATAGAGCAAGAGGAAAGGGCGATTATTATAAACCCGATATTGCCTATAACGATATTGATTGGACAACCGATAAGCTATTAGAAAAAATTAAACAGTTATAAAAAAAGCCGCTCAATGAGCGGCTTTGACTTTTCAACTATAAGGGGTAATCAAAAACTGTATTTGGGCAATGTATTAATTGCCCATAGAGTATCTAACGCCAAAGGCATAACGAGGGCCGTATTGAGCCGCGCTTAAGAACTGACTTTCGAAGCGACTGAATGAACGCTCGGTTTCGTTGGTTAAGTTCACACCTTCAAAGAATACCGTTGTGCTTTCGTTAACTTCGTAGTTCACACTAATATCCCACTGTAAGTACTCTTCTGCGTATTGTGGAGGAGCCGTAGCACCTGAGTCAGGTAAACCTTGCGCAATTAAGTACTCATCACGCCATGCACCGGTAATTTTCACCGATAAGCCATCTTTTTCGTAAAAGCCTTGTATGTTTGCAGAATCACTTAAACCAGCTAATACTGCTTGAGAGGCAAGGTAGTAGTTATCGTACTCTACATCACCATCAACAACGGTGGCATTAAAGCCTGCCCCAAAGCCTGAGTCGCCAAACAAGTGCTGAACAGCAAATTCAAAACCGTTTACTTTACGTGAACCAACGTTTTCAGGTGAATTGATGGTCCATTCAATCAGCGGATCAGTCGCTGGATCTGGTAATATACGGTTGTTTTCACCAATGCCTACGCCATTAGCTACAATTTCATTGTAAATTGCAGTGTCAGTTGCTTGCTCTCCACGACCTTCAATGGCGGCTACTGCATTGTTCCAACGCTCACCTAAATACACATCATGTAAACCTTCAAAGGTAGTTTTTACCTGGGTGTTATCAATCCAATTATCTACGTCTTTCCAAAATAGACCGACAGCAGCGTAACTGCCTTCGCTGTAATAATACTCAAGGCTTAAATCTAGATTAGTTGATTTAAATGGCTCTAAGTTTGGATTACCACGGCTACCACTTCTTGAATTTAATTTAGGTGATGGTGTTAAAGCCAAGTTACCTAACATATCGCCAAGAGTTGGTCTGGTGATTGTTTGTCCCCATGATGCGCGGGTTACTAAGTCATCCGTAAGATCGACTTTAATATCAATCATAGGAAGTAGTAAGTCGTATTGTCCTTCATAGTCTACTTCAACTAATTCGCCACCAGCGGCAAATTGAGTTAACCACTCTGAACCGCCTGCCCAGTAAACTTGTTCCGCTACACGACTTTTTGCTGGGCTGACAATATCAGTTTCTTCATAACGAAGACCTAAGTTTACAAATACGTCGTAGTCGCTAACGTTAAATACCCAGTTGCTAGAAAGGTAAACACTAATGGTTTCTTCTTCTACTTCGTTAGTTGGGAAGTTATCAAAGCTACCAATTCGGTAATAATCACTACCAATTACGTCTTCGGTCAAATAAGCACTTTGACGAGCAAATGCTTCATCAAGGTCATAAGTGTAAGCATAACCTGGCGCTACGCCGTTAGGACCAAATGAAAATTCATCAAGGAATCCGCTTAAATCAACCCTTTCGAACATCGCATCTGGGAAAATTTCAGCGAATGTACCGTTGTTAAAGCCAGGTGCATTGGCGTTATTAGAGCCGCCCCAACCACTGAGTGTTTGTTTAGTGTAAGCCGCACCAAATTTAACGGTTTCAAGACCAATATCTGTATAAGTAAATAATTTACCGTCTAATTGTACTTGAGAAACTTCTGACTCACCTGGTGTTCTGGTAAAAATACTGAAGTTAGAACCAATTTGATTTGGACTTACTTCTTGTGTGCCGTTGTTCCAATTAATATTAAAACCCGGTACATCGCCTTCGCGGAAAAAGTATTCTTTAGTAGATAGCTCTGCTGAGCCCAAAATAATACGGGCATTAGAGTTTAAGCCAGGATCTTTGCCATTATCTGTTGTGGTTTTTGAAGTATGGGCATCAAAGTTAAAACTAAGGTTTTCTGTTGCTAACCATTCAACATTAATACCGGTTGCTTTTGAGTCTACCTCGGCAGTTTCACGAAATGCCGTGAATGAGGCATCATCACCAGCTGAGTTATAGTAAATAGCGGTGCCATTTTCATCTAGCTCATAGGCATTACCATTACCACCAAACGAGCCGTTCCAAACACCCCACGATAACGAATTATTACCCGTTGTTGCATTTGAAATTGTGTGATCTAGTGTAAACGTTAAGTTATCTGTTGGTGCAAACTGAAATGTGGCTTGCGCATTTAAACGTTCACGCTGAATATCATCTTTTGAAAAGCTCACTTCTTGTGGGAAGAAAGCGGCAGATACAAATTCACCATTATCCCCAGCATTTGGATCGAAAAACTGCTTAGCTGGATTACCGTCTGCATCCATTGGACGGTTATCAATTATGTTTTCAGCATCAACCGATAGGTTAGGGTTGACTAACCAAGAGCGTACATTGGCTGCTTGGCGCTGAAAATCACGACGGTGGTATGAAAAGTTAGCTGAAAAACCAAACATTTCGTCAGCAAAAGTATTGCTGTAAATACCTGCAATTTCAGGTGTTACTTCATCACCTTCTTCTACCGATGTATCGTGAATGCCTTTAGCCATCAATGAAAAGCGCTGACCCGGCTTTTGTAGAGGTTTAGCGGTAACAATATTTACAGTTGCACCAAGGCCACCTGTTGGTGTATCCGCACGCGCTGTTTTCATAACTTCAAGTGAACTAACACCTTCAGATGATAAGTTCTCAAAGTTAAATGAACGCGTAAAACCGGTGCCTGCCATTTGACGGCCGTTAAGTGTTACAAGGTTAAATGATGGGCCAAAACCACGTACGGTAATTTGGCTACCTTCACCGTTTGAGCGACTTACCGATACACCCGTAATACGTTGTAGCGATTCAGCTAAGTTAGTATCTGGAAATTTACCCATTTCTTCAGCAGAAATGGCATCTACCACGCCTGATGCATCGCGTTTTACGTCCATTGAACGTATTAATGAACCACGAATACCTTTTACTTCAATAACTTCTAGTTCAGGTTCGACAGTATTTTCTTGCGCAGCATAAGCGAAGTTAAATGTGCTTGCAGCGATGATAAGTGACACAGAAGCCGCTAGTGGGCTTTTTTTAAACTTATTTGTGTTCATAATTGCTCTGCTTTTACTTAATTTATTACGGTAAGTAGGTACTTTTAATTTAGTACCTACCACTGAATTAGGGTTTATGGGTTAGCGATAACCACATTGTCGATACGATAAACTGCACCGTCACCTGTTCCCCACGCTGGGAACATCATCAGTACATTGATATCGCTAATGTCTAAACCTGCATCAAATAATGATTGCAACGTAAACGTGTATGTTTGCCACTGTCCAATAACAGGTACTTCACCTTCAACGCTTTGTTCAAGAGGAAGCTCTACCGCCGTTGCTGCACCTGTTGACTCAATTTTAAATGTCCACACTGAGTCAGGATCATTTGGTGGTGTCACCATTTTCATTTCAAATTGCACAACACCATTTGCTAATATTGCTGATGCATCAAAAGAAACACCTTCGTCAGCTAAAAAGCCCATTACTGTTGGTGTAGCACCAATAACAAACTCAGCCACTGTGCCGTGTTCAGCATCGTCAGTTTCTTCAGTCGGTGTAGAGCCACCACAACAGTCCCAAATACTCCACATATCTGCGGCTGTATCTTGGAAAATAGTGATTTCATCGCCTGCTGATGCACTCGGATCGTACATTTTAGCGTTATCAACACGGTAAACCGCACCTTCACCTGTGCCCCATGCTGGGAATATCATCACTACATCAATGGCACTTACATCTAAACCGGCGCCCGCTAAGTCAGCGAATGTAAAAGTGTAAGTTTTCCACTCACCAGCAACGGGTGCATCGCCAGCATCGGTTAATGGAAGCTCTACCGCTGTATCGCCTTCATTAGATTCAATCTTCATTGTCCAAATAGCTGCTGGATCATTTGGATTTGACATTACTTTTACATCAAACTGTAGTACACCATTTTCTAAAATACTTGTTGCATCAAATGGTTTACCACTACCACCGGCTGAGGTGCGAGTGTTGAAACCCATTACAGTGGGGGCAACGCCAATGCTAAACTCTGCTGTTAAACCGTGTTCTTCATCGTCCATTGCTTCAATTGGTGTTGAACCGCCACAACAATCCCACATTGGCCAATCTAAGTTTTGTCCGTCTGTGAATAGGTCTACAGATGGTGATTCACCAACATCGCCTTCAATAGCCACATTGGTAATTAAGTACTCAGCGCCTTCACCTGTTTGCCATGTAGGAAATACCATTAATACATCAATGGCACTTAAATCTAAGCCTCTTTCTTGTAGTAAAGAAAGTGGGAATGTATAGGTTTGCCATTGGCCAGTAACAGGGGTTACACCTTCATTACTATCGCTAAGGGCTACATCGCCGGTATTAGGACCACCATCACCCGCTTCAGCTTTTAATAACCAAGTAGTTGAAGATGTTGGCGGGGTTACTACTTTCATATCAAAGGTGAGTCGACCATTTAAATCAAGTAGAGGTGATGCATCAAATGGAGATGAAGTGCCAGTAAAATCATCTGGGAAGTGACCACCGCGGGTAGAAAACCCAAGCACAGTCCCGTTATTATCGTTAATGTTAAACTTAATTACCTCGCCTTTGTCAGCATCGGTAATGGTTTCTGGTGTGGTTCCACCGCAACAATCCCATGCGATCCAGTTGGCATTTAAGCTGCCATCAAAAATATCAAGATTCTTTGCAACACCATCACTTGGCGGGGTAGGTACAGGGGCTTTACCTTCAACAAGTGCATCTTCTAAGTTGTCGTAACCTGGGCGGACTGTTTCACAGCCTTTACCTGTGGTTGGGTTAGAGGCACATTCGTAAACACGCACGTAATCAATCTCAAAGCTTTGACCTTCTGCAAATGCTGCAGCGTCAACGCCTAAGTTATTTACGTTTTCAGGCCAATCACCACCAACAGCATTGTTTAATATAAGATAAAAGTCTTTATCAAATGGGGCATTATCCCAATGCGTTGTTAGCTCGCCGCTACCTTGTTCAAAGTATTCAGCAAACCAGCCTTTGTGCTTTAAGCCAACGGGTTCGTCTTTTGAATTGTAACGAACTTCAGAGCGACGTTGAGTGGCGTATAAATAGCCATCTACGTACCAGCGAATTTCGCCTTCTTGCCATTCAATTGCGTAAGTATGAAAATCGTCTGCAGGATTCATCCCTTCAGGGAATGTATACGCTTTACCTGAACTTGAGTTATTTGGCCATTCACGGCCATAGTGAAGTGTGCCATGAATATTAGCTTCAACGGTGCCATCTTCAGCAACTGTTTTTAAATTTACCGCTTCTAAAATATCAATTTCGCCAGAGCGCGGCCAAGTACCATATTCTTCATCGGTTGGCATCATCCAAAAAGCTGGCCAGCTACCTTGACCCGAAGGCAGCTTTGCACGCATCTCAAAGCGGCCATAAGTAAAGTCTGCGTTGTAACGGGTGTTTAAACGGGCTGATGTGTATGTTTTTTCTGCGCCTTCTTCAGCAGGTAAGGCGACTATGTTTAGTACACCGTCTTTTATAAAGGCGTTTTCTTCACTGTCGGTGTAACATTGTTTTTCGTTGTTACCACCGCCAGCGCAGTTTAGTTCAAAGTTCCACTTGTTAGTATCAATACTAGTGCTGTCAAACTCATCGTTCCATACCATACGCCAGTCAGAGACTGGTTCAGTAGGGCTTACTTTTTCAATATCTGTAGTAGTGGTTGCTGCGTCACCACCACAACCCGCCAGAGATGCTAATGAAATAGCAGCCAAAAGGCGAGTAATGCGTGTTGTTTCAATGTTCATAACTGAACCCCGTTCAACTGATTATTGTCAGAATATAGTGTATTTGTTGATTCTTTCATTTTTGTAAGCGCTTACATTTTTGTGTGTGATAAATGTAAGCGCTTACAAATAATATGGAGGATTTTTAACTGGGTCAAGAATTTGTTTAAATAATTTACAATTTATTTACCTTTAACAGGGTGTTTTTGTTAACAGGAACGGTTAAACGCCCAAGTAATGTTATAAATAAAGGTTTAAAAGGTGTACATGGGCGTTTTCATTAGCCGTATTGCTATTTTTTAAATGGCATTATTAACAATTGCCACAAGGATGAATTTTGTTCGGGGTTTGGGTATTGGCTCAAACCAAGTGCAATACGTTTATCAGGCTGGCTTGCCTGTGATTTATAGCTGCCAAAAAGTCTATCCCACCAAGTTACACTAAACCCAAAGTTACTGTTTGTTTCTTCGGGGTTTTGGCTGTGATGTATGCGGTGCAGCGCTTGGGTAATAAGGATGAGGCGCAGTGGTTTTTCTATTGCGTTTGGCAAGCGAATATTTGCGTGGTTAAACAGTGCTAACCCATTGAGTGTTATTTCAAATATAAGTACTGCAATGGCGGGCACGCCAAGAGCAGTTATGGCGGCAAGCTTTATCAATATGCTAAGACCTATTTCAATAGGGTGAAAGCGCAGCCCAGTGCTTGTATCTACGTGCGCATCAGCATGGTGAACACGGTGTAAACGCCATAAAACTGGAATTTTATGAAATAACCTGTGTTGCCAATAAATCAGTATATCTAGCAACAGCAGGCTAAGTATAATTGCTACTGAAAGAGGCATAGTTAGTTGATTAAACAAACCGATACTATGTTCTTGGTTATAAAGCGCGGCGGCGGTTAACCCTAAAGGAACCGCTAACCGAGCAATCACTGAAGAGGTAAATACAAGACCAAAATTCGCAACCCAACGTTTAGTGGCTTTTATGGGCGATTGCCGTGCAGGGGTTTGCCACTCAAGCAGCATCATTATGACTAAAATACTTACAAAACATCCAAGCCGCCACCATAATTCGTTATCCATTGGTAGCCTCCGTTTTACTGATATTAGTTTCTTGTTGTTTTAATGTGTGATAACCGCCATAAATACGGGTGAAAATCGTTATGGCGCAAGCTGCAGCAAATAAGCTGGCCATTATGGCAAAGTGCTGCGGCCAAATACAAAAGGCAACAAATAAGGCAATGGTTTCTGTGCCTTCAGTTAAGCCATTTAAGTAGTAAAAACTTTTATATTTAAATTGTGGTTTGTCGAGTTTAAATTTTTCAGCGGCAATTGCAAAGGCCAAAAAGCTGGAACCGGTACCTATAAAAGTAGCCAGTAAAATAGCACCTACAATGGCATTTTGTGCTGGATTAGCCAAAATAAAGCCCAGTGGAATCGCTGCGTAAAATAAAAAGTCGAGAGTAATATCTAAAAACCCACCCGCGCTAGAACTTTGATTAGCATAGCGGGCTAATGCGCCATCCAGTCCATCTAAAATTCTATTCAACGCAATGGCGATTAATGCGCCATACCACATTTCAAAGGCAAGTAAAGGCACGGCAAACATACCCACTAAAAAACCAAAAACAGTGAGTTGATTAGCTGTAATGCCGCTTTTATTAATGAGCATAACAACCGGTGTTAGTAGTGGCTTTATAATGGGGGTAACAAATTTATCTAACATACGTATTGCCTTGAATATGAGTCAGGTTTTAAGCATCAGTGCCTAAAGTAATCACTTTGCCAGCTGTTGCCTCCGCGTCACTGTGGTCGTGCGTAACCATAATGGCAGGCAATTTATGCTCGCGTATTTGATTAAACACCAGTTCGCGGGTATCAACACGCAATTGGGTGTCGAGTTTACTAAAAGGCTCGTCGAGTAAAATAGCTTTAGGTTCGCTGAGCAACATGCGTAGCAGTGCAACACGCGCTTGCTGCCCACCAGATAGGCTGTCGGGATGGCGGGCTGCCAACCCTGTTAAGCCAACTTGTTCTAGGGCGTGGTCTATTTTTTCAAGACGCTGCTTTTTATTGCCTTTGGGCATAGCAAAGGCAATATTTCCTGCCACTGTTAAATGCGAAAACAATAAAGCGTCTTGGTAGAGCACCCCAATATGGCGTAAATGCGGGGGTGTGTTATCTATATTTTGATCATTTAGCCATACTTCGCCTTGTGCCCTAAAGTCTTTGGGCAAACAGCCTGTAAGCCAATTTAATAAGCTTGACTTGCCACTGCCCGATGGACCCATAATGGTGAGTATTTCGCCGCCATTTACTTGCTCGTTTAAGCTTAGTAACAGCTCGCCTTGACGATAAAGCTGACAATCTTTGATGTGTAATGATGACTGCATTAAATAGCCTTAATGGTTTTATAGTTAAGCGCGCGCTTTAAAAAAGTATTTAGGTAACACCCATGCCACACCAAAACCAATTAGCGGTAATGCCATTTGTAAAATGGCGTAAACTGCACTGGTGCGCCTGCTTGCGCCATTAGCAAGGGTTACGGCTTCGGTGGTAATGGTACTTATACGCCCGCCACTGGCTAAAAGTGTAGATAAATACTGGCCAAAACTAATCGCCAGCCCAAGCGCTATCGCGATTAAAATAGGGGCGAATAGTTGTGGCAATTTAACCTGTAAAAACACCTTGCAGGGACTTGCCCCCAAGCTTGCGGCAACGCGCGCTAATCGAGGGTCTAAACGCCTGTAACTATCGGCAATAGATAAAAAAACATACGGTAAAACAAATAAAACGTGCACAAATATCACATTAAAAAAGGCATGCTGGCTATTGAGCAGTTGTTGTAACCACACAATACCAAATAAAAACGCAATACTGGGCACTAATAAAGGAAGATAAATAATTAACTGTGTCCATTTCGACAAGAGTTTCGTGTTTAACTGCTCGGCTTCTAAGCACAGCAATACCATAGTGATAGCAAACAGCGTACTTATTCCCCCTATTATTAAGGTATTAAACAAGGGAGTATGTATTTGTGTAAATGCATGTTGAACATGCAGAAATACCACGCTTGAGGGCACAGCATCAGGAAAACGCCAATAGCCCGCTATTGACCACATCACTAACCCAATTAGCGCAGCAACAATAAACGTTAAAATTAGACTTGTGGATGCATGAGTAAACGTGCGGATCAGTTGATGTGCATACTGGCGACGGCCATTAATAAGTGATTGCTTAAAAACTAGAGCGATGATTTTTTCAAGCAATAGCCACGTTAAGAGTAGTCCAACAGTGACCGCTAATTGTAACAGGGCACCCGCCGAGGCTTTTATTCGCAGGTTTAAATCTACATCGTTAAACCAGTGCATTATAGCAACGGCTAAAGTGGGAGGGGTATTTGGGCCAAGAATGAGTGGCATTTCAACGCTGGCGCAGGCATAAGCAAGTACTGCAAAAATAGGTAAACGTAACAGTGGGTATAAACTGGGTAGCACCACTTTAAAAAACGCCACCATAGGGTAATAACCTAAATTAACCGCAATTTGATGCTGCTTGCGTAGCTTTTTGCCAAGTTCGGGTTGTGCCAAAACACCCAATGCAATCAGTAGTAAAAAAGGTAACTCTTTAAGCACAAGCCCAATAATAATGCTCCAGCCAAAAGCGTCGTAAGGTAACGCGCCTTCTGGCGCTAATTGCCAGCCAGTTAACCATGGAGAAACTAAACGAGTAAATAAACCCGATGGGGCAATTAAAAAACTCACTGCAATCGCCGCAGCGGCATGCGGAATAACCAATATTGGACTTAAAATATATTCAATGCGTTTAAGCCACGCACTATTAAAAAACGCGCCAAGCATAATAATCATCAGCATAAACGCGATCAAGGTACTAATAAGCCCTGTTCGTATGCTCAGCCCTACCATGTGTGTCAATCCAGGCGTTTGCCACAATGCGTTAAACCCTGCTAAGCCAATATTTGTTTCATTGAGTGCCGGCGCCCAACCAAAGGCAGGTAAAAGCACGCCGATTACCCCCCCTAAAACAGGTAAAGTAAGCAATGCAACCAAACAGTAAGGACTTAGTTTGACCAAAAAGGTAAATAGGCTATTTGAAGCGGGTACTTTATTCATTGGCTAACCCCATAGCGCGTTTGCCAACCTTGCATTATGGCATTAACCCAACTTGGGTGAGGCTCACTGAGTGTGCGTTTTATGTTATTAAAAGGCAGCGCACTTGGGTGCGGTTGTGTGGTTTTAAATAAGGCTTGTTGCTGGGTATTTAGCATTGATTGGATCAACACGGTTTTATCGCCCCAAATAGTGGGCTTTTGTTTATGAGCTTGCGCTTGAGGGCTTAATAAAAAATTAGCGACTAACTGTGCGCCTTGTGCATGGCTTGCATTATACGGTATTGCTACAAAATGGGTGTTACTTAAACTACCATCATGCATAGCATAACTGCGGGTGCTGGTGGGTAAATCAAAGCGTTGTACTGCAGCGGGCACTTCTGACGCTGAAAAGGTAAACCCGATACTAAGCTCAGTATCGTCAATTAAGCGGCGCATTTGTGCGCCACTTTGCATAAAATGTTTGCCGCTGCGCCAAAGCGTTGGGTGTAATTTATTTAAAAATACCCACAAAGGGTTGAGCACCTCAGTGGTGCTTTTATCTGTAGCTGGCTGGTTTAGCTGTGCTTTTAATTCATCATCGCTGTTGTTATGTAGTACCACTAAAGCGTATTTTAAAAAGCTCATGCCTAAAAAATCAGGCGGCTTTGGGTAACTAAAACGCCCAGGGTTTTGCGCGCTCCAAGTTAATAACTGATGTAGGGTGGTGGGTAATTGATTCGTTGTGCTGCCATCTATTGCTAGGCTGTCGTAATAAAAAGTGAGCGACGCTTGCCCCCAAGGCGCTTCCATTCCGTTTGTAGGCAAACCAAAATCAAAGTTTACCGCGGGGTTATTATTAGGATCGGTTAATGCAAAATTTGGCAGCGTCTGGGCCCAGTCTTTAAGCAGCAAGTCATGCTTACTCATAGCGGCAAAGTTAGCGCCATTGATCCAAATTAAATCGACACTGCCTTGAACGTGATTATTGGCTGATTTTTCTGCTAATACTCGGCTTACTGCTTCGCTGGTATCGCTTAATTTTACATGCACTAATTCAATATCATATTGCGCTTTGACCTGCTCAGCCACCCATTGAATGTAGGCATTTATTTGCGGATCGCCGCCCCACGCATAAAAATAAACGGGTTGGTTTTTACCTTGGCTTTGGATAGTTTGCCAGCGAGTATCAGAAAAAGAGGCTGCCATGGTTTTAAAGCTAGCAATTAAAACAATGCACAAAGCAATACTCAAAAAACAATATCGGCTGAGTATTTGTATTGGCTTAACGACGTGCATTTAAATTCCAGTTGTAATCTAAAAATTTAATTTTCATGTCATTATTTTGCAGCGCTTCTTGTTGAGCGGGTAGCAGTTTTAATGCATCAGCGTATTGTGCTAAAAACGGGTGTAATGTGTTTGCTCCTTTAAAGCCTTGTTCAAAATCACCGCCGTACCATTTAAAAATAGGTGATACATTTAAAGTATTGCCTGTTGCCATGTTGCGGGTGTTGTCTGACAAAAAACGAACAGTTTGCTGGTGTAATTGCTCTTCTAGTTTATCTGCCGAGTAGGCTTCTTCACGAAGTGCAGGGCAACCAATGCTGGCGCAGTTTACTGCAAAGTGAATACGCGGGTCGTTGTATTTACCACTACCACGAATTAACTCATGCTCTATATCATCAAGGCTGCGTGTTTTACCTAGCAGCGAAATAAACTCTTTGCTCCACGGTGAACTAAAAAAGCTACCTAACTCTTTGATTGATTCAATATTAGGGTACTGCGATAATATTAGTTCAACGGTAAAGGCATTATAGGCATTAATTAAAAACGCCAACTGTTTGTGTTTGTCCCACGTGTTAAATTCACCTGGTGTGATGGCTGTTAACGTATTTAAATATGCTTTTAATTGGGTATGCTCGTGTTTAATTGCAGCGTAATCAACCTCAGTGCTGTGCCGATGATTAATAGCGACAACATGTTTAGTTAATAGCGTGTTCCAACTATCGTGCAGGTTTTGTGCACTACTTTTAAACGCCGTGACCAGTAGTGCACTTAAAACTAAAAACTTCAATAACGTATACAAAGGCTTAACCTCGGCGCCATGCATGGTATTTTTCAAGCATGTTTAAAACAGTTTGTGGAGCATGGTTACGTTTCCATTCACCAGCGGCATATTTGTTGCCTTCTGCCCATGTTGGGTAGCTGTGAATTGTGCCTAGAATTTTATTAAGGCCAAGGCCGTGTTTCATGGCTAAAACAAATTCAGCAATTAAATCGCCTGCATGCTCAGAAACCACAGTAACTCCGAGTATTTTGTCTTTTCCTTTAGGAGTGATCACCTTAATAAAGCCATTATTGGCGCTCTCAGTAATGGCGCGGTCTAACTCTTCAAACTCAAAGCGGGTGATTTCATAGTCTATGCCTTTATCAATCGCTTCTTGCTCGTTTAGGCCTACGCGGGCTACTTCTGGATCAATGAAGGTGGTCCATGGAATAACACGGTAATCTACTTTAAACTTTTTAAAGTGGCCAAATAAGCCATTAACCGCCGCGTACCACCCCTGATGAGCCGCAACGTGAGTAAACTGGTACGGGCCTACAATATCGCCTGCGGCAAAAATATTAGGGTAGAGTGTTTCTAGGTAGTCGTTAGTTACTATGGTGCGATTAGTTTCTATACCAAGCTCTTCAAGGCCATAGCCTTTGAGGCGTGCGCTTCGGCCAACGGCACACAGTAGCTCATCATATTCAATATCAATTTCGGTGTCGTTGTGTTTCACCACGAGGTACTTTTTACCCTCGCGTGCTTCACAGCGCAGCGCTTGGTGTGAGGTTAAAATATTAACGCCACTATCGGTCAGTGATTGGTGTGCAAAAGCTGACACTTCAACATCTTCTTTGATCATAACGCGCTGAGTCATTTCAACTTGCGTCACACTTGAGCCTAAACGGGCAAAGCTTTGTGCAAGCTCACAACCAATCGGGCCGCCACCTAAAACAACCAGTTTTTTGGGCGCTTCGTCGAGCTCGGCAAATTTGCTCCATAAAGTATCGCTGGTAACGTAACCGGTTTCTTCAATACCTGGCAGTGGCGGTACAAACGGGCGAGCACCGGTGGCAATAACAAGTGTGCGAGCGGTAAGAGTTTGCGTGCTGCCATCGTTAAGTTTAATTTCTACTGTCCACGGGTCAATCAATTTTCCATAGCCTTTTAAAACCTCCACACCTAAATTTGTGTAGCGCTCTATGCTGTCGTGCGGGGCTATATCAGCAATGATCTGATGTACACGTGCCATTACTTTTTTAAAGGAAAACTGCGGTGTAGTGTTTTCAAGGCCATAGTTTTCGCCATGGCGCATTTGCTGTGCTATTTTTGCACTTTTAATAATCGCTTTACTAGGCACACAGCCAGTGTTTAAGCAGTCACCACCCATTTCGCCGGCTTCAATTAAGGTGACTTTGGCTTTTACTGCGGCGGCAATATAGCTGGTAACTAAGCCGCCTGCACCCGCGCCAATAACAATCATGTTACGGTCGAATTTTTTGGGCTTAGTGTAGTTTTTATAAACCCGTTGTTTTTTAAATACATTTAAAATCGCTTTCGCAATCAGTGGGAATACACCTAATAGAGCAAATGACAGAATTAAATCTAGTGACAAAATGCCCGATAAACGCTCAATTTGTGCAAGTTGAGTACCGGCATTCACAAATACAAAGGTGCCTGCCAACATACCAATTTGGCTCACCCAATAAAAAGTCCACGACTTAATAGCGGTTAAGCCCATCAATAGGTTAATTAAAAAGAACGGAAATACAGGCACTAAACGCAAAGTAAAAAGGTAAAAAGCGCCTTCTTTATCTACGCCTTTATCGATAGCAGCTAAACGCTCAGGAAACCGTTTTTTAATGGTGTCGCGTAATAAATAGCGTGACACTAAAAAGGCAAGGGTAGCACCAATCGTTGAGGCAAACGACGCCACCAGTAAGCCTTCTACTAAGCCAAATAATGCGCCTGCGGCCAATGTTAAAATAGCTGCGCCGGGTAAAGAGAGAGCCGTTACTACCACATAGAGTAAAAAGAACCCGCCAAAAACTAACAACGGCGATTGCGCTTTGTATTGGTTAAACTGATCCATCGACCCTTTTAAGCCATCGAGTGTAAGCAACTGGTGCAAATTAAAATGAAAGAACATGCCAATACCGGCTGCTGCAATCAATACTAACAATAGTTTTTTAATCATATTATCTCTTGGGCTTAAAAGTTATGCGTTAGGGTAAGCTTGGCGTTTATTGGTAGTTCAGGGAATGCCAATGTTGCGCCAAAATAGCCGCCTTCAAACACTGGGCGCCAGTTATCTTGATTTGTGACGTTGTTCACATCTAATCGCAATTTAGTCCTAGGCGTAAACGCATAGCTGGTATTGACGTTTAACGTGTATTGGTCACGAATTTTCACTGTTTGTAAAAAGTCCAGCGGGTAACTCTTTGTATATAATGCTGAAAAACCTGCCTGCCATTTCTCATTAATAGAATAACTACCGTTAACGCTTAACGATTGCTCAGGAATACCTTGTACTTGGCTATTTGAAGGGGCAAACGCTGTATAACTTGGCGCGCCTATACCATTACCGGCAATAATATCTGGGCGTGAGTTATCAAACGCATCAGCAATTTGCGCCGAGTCTTGGCCAGTCGCAGAGTTATCGTAGCGCGCGTCAATATAGCTATAACCTGCACTTAACCAATATGGGTAAGCGTCGTAAAATACTTGGCCTTCAAAACCTGAGGTACGAATACCGGTATTGCTGCCATCGCGGTTGCGTAAACTACGGCGCTGGCTAAATAGGGCGCCATCAGCATACCAATCGCTGTTGGTAGGCGCATATTTTAAGCCAAATTCTACCAGCGTGTTTTCGGTTGCAAAGTTTTGCGCACTAATCGTGTTGTCACCACCTAAGGTGTTACCACCGGCCATACTATTTGAAGTCGCTTCGTTGTAACTTGCTGCGCCGTAACTTGTAAAATCAGTATTGAGCTTGTAATTAAAACTGATTTGGCCAGATTGCAGTGTGTCGTTAATGCTATCACTGGCTGCTATTTGTCCTTGTGGTGCTATGGGATCGTGTGATTCTACATCATAATAATCAACGCGGTAACCCACACTGGTGCGTAATTTATTTGTCCACTGTGAGTCTTGTTGTATAGCAAAGCCAGTTTGCCAAGAACGCGAGTTGGTGGTGTCTGATAAGTTAAAATCACCACTGCCATCACCGTTTATATCGTATTGACCACCTGGGGATACAAATACACCGGGGCGCAGCTCAACTAAGCGTGCTTTTTGCGCATCGGTTAATGGAATACGACGGTTTGAAAGTGGACCCGTTAAATCAATTGGCGTGTCGGCCTCGGTGGTAAATTGGCTGTAGCCAAGTACTTTGTTGTAGCGTACATCAAAGGCTAAGATAGTTTGCTGTTCATTATTCCATTGATACGTTAGTTCAGTGCGGTTCTGTGCGGTATCGGCACCATCTATAATTTCAACAAAACTGTTTTGAGCCACTTCATCACGTTTTAAGTGCTGAAAATAACTAATATTTTTAAGCGACGCTTTATCTGAAAGCTCGCGCTTATAAATACTGTGAAATAGGTAAGTAGTGGCTTCGTTTTGGTTATCAGGATCGGTAAGTACCGTGCTGCGATCAATGTTAACTAACCCTGTTGGAGATACAATTGAACCCGCTGCGGGTACTGTGCTGCCGTTTGCTTGAACGCCTTGGCCGGTAATGTAAAGGCCATGATCGATGAGTGCTTGAGTAGGGCGGTTAATACCTGCGTTGTCGGTAAACTCAACCTGATATAGCTCAAAGTTAATATCCCAGCTGCTTTTATCATCAGGCAATACTCGCAGTGCTGCAAAAAGGCTGTCACTTTTAGTCCCTGAGTAATCGTAGTAGCTTCCATGATCAAGGTGTTCATAACTTACACGAAAACCAATTTTGTCTTTTACAATCGGTGCGGTGTAATCAAGCTGAGCGGTGTATTGATCCCAACGACCCGCAGAGAGCTTCGCTTTACCTTTGTGTTCTTCAGTTGAGGCTTGCTTAGAGTGTAAATTAACAAAGCCACCATTGCGCTGGCTTGAACCAAACAATACTGGAGGAGCGCCTTTAACTACATCTATTTGTTCTACCGCGTTAAATGATAGCGGTACACCAAAGCCGTTATTACCCGCTTGGCGACGAGTTCCATCTTGAAAGAGCTCACCAAATTGGCCTCGAATAGTGGGTAAGCTTGGTGCCCCAAAGCCACTGGCGGCATACGTATTAGGGCTCACAGCAAGTACGTCTTGCAAGGTAGTAATGTTAAGTTGTTCTATTAGCTCTTTTGAAATAGGCGTGACTGAACGTGCTATATCTTGCAGTGCTAAATTATCGCCAAAGGGGCCATTTATGGTTGCATCTTTAACAGAAAGTCCTTGAGAATTTAAACTTTGGCCCGCTACTTCAATACGCTCTATGGCATTTTCTGTTACAGGCTTTGTTGTAGCAAAAGCAATAGCGGGTGTATTTAATAAAGCGGCTATAGATACGGCCAAGGATGAATATTTCAAACGTTTTCTCTCTGTAATTGTATGTTGATGGTTATAAAAGACCGAAAGGCTTAAAAATAACTTTCAGCAATTTAACAATATTGTTATTTATTAAAATATTAAAAATAGCTGCTTTGTTAATCGATTTATTAAACAAGCTTAACAGCTATTTACAATTATTATGAAATAAAAGGGAGTTTGTACGGTCTTTATTGCTTATTAGTTTATTTATATCTTTTTTAAGGAAATTTTATGACAGGTTCAATGAATACTGATGTACAAAATCGTTTGCAGTGGTCTTTATTATCGCTTCGGTGTGGGGTGTTTATAGTGATGTAAAGGGCCTGTTTATCTTTCGAGGTTTAATTTGCAGCTGTATGTTTGGCTTTTAGGCAAGGCAGAGCCTATGTAGTGTGGTTATTCCCCATAAATAGGCGATAACGCAGCATAAATGCCAAACAGACCCTGCTCGAAGGGTTCTGCCTAGGGGCGATTTACTCTTTGTTGCTCGGTTTTTACTTAGTCCACTAGGCTACAAACCTCGCGCCGCGATTAAATCGCCCCTAGCTTGAACAAATTTAAATCTGCAAAGGTCAACAGGCCCTAGTGGACGCTAGATAAATTTGTAAATCCGGGGCATAGCGCCCGAATTTTTGAACACTTTTATGGGATCAGTGGCTCTACCGATACTATTGCTTATATTTTAGGTGCACTGCAATTATTGCTAGTGATAGCATTTTTGGTCGGTATTAAAAAACGTATTACTTACGGTGCTATTTTTATAATGCATGGTTTATCTACGCTTTCTTCATATAATCAATATATTGATGGCTTTAATAATTTACTGTTTTTTGCGGCGTGGCCGATGTGGGCTGCGTGTTTTGCGCTTTATTTATTACGCGATCAAGACGTAAAATTTACGATTAAATAATAAAGGCAAAAAAAAATGGTTATAAGCGTTAGCCTATAACCAATAAAGTACACAGGGAGTGTAGGAAGTTCTGTTGTACACAGTAAACGGTTAGTTACCCATTTACTGTGTGTCATCAAAAGCGCTTATTGGCGCTTTTAATCAAATAAAGAGGACTGTAATAAATACTTGTTTTTATAAAAGCAAAGCTAATGCCAACTTTTAATGCATTGAAATATATAGCTATTTATTGTTTATAAGTAGAAGCTTTGCATAATGCAGGTAAATTTTTCTATATTGTAACGGTAAAGGTTACCGACTTTGCAATATAAAAAATGACAAGGCTTTTAAAACAGAGGGGAGTTTTAGTATCGCTGATTTAAAAATCAGCGGCTACTTCAAATTCTAAACGTTGATGAGAAATAGGGTGGGTGAAGGCTAAATACTCGGCATGTAAATGTAAGCGCTCTGCCTCTGCACCATAATGAGTATCGCCAACTATCGGGGTATTTAAACCTAATTGATGTGCGCAATGCACCCGTAGCTGATGTGTGCGCCCTGTTTTAGGGTATAACTGCAGTCGGGTGGTGTTGTTTTTGCGCTCCAGTACATGCCATGTTGTTAACGACGGTTTACCGGTTTTATAACACACCATTTGGCGTGGTTTATCATCAAAGTCGAGCACAAGAGGTAAGTTAATCACTCCGCTATTCTCAGTAATATTGCCCGCCACTAAAGCAACGTAACGCTTTTCAATTGTGCGTTCAATAAACTGTTTTTGCAGCGCTTTATGCGCGCGCTTATTAAGCGCAATAATTAACAGCCCTGAGGTCGACATATCTAACCGGTGCACAATAAGTGGGCCAGAAGCCGCGGGGAACTGAGTTTTAATACGCATGTACACTGAGTCATCAATATTAATCCCTGGCACCGATAAAAATTCAGCGGGTTTGTTTATTACCAGTAAATCATCGTCTTGATAAACAATAGTTAAGTTTTTTCCTTTTGCAGGGTTTGTTAGTAATGGGTTTTCTTCAACATTTAAGCCTTTTAGCATATGACCTAAAATGGGTTGGCATTTGCTATAACACGATGGGTAATAATGTAAGTGATGCCTAATTGCTGATTTAGGCGGTGCACCCCACCAAAATTCGGCCATAGCCACTGGTTTTAAATGGTGCTTATATGCATATTGTAATAATTTAGGGGCGGCGCAATCCCCCGCTCCCGAAGGTGGCGTGTGCTCAGGAAGTTTGGCAAAAATAGCATTCAGATCGGTCACTTCACCGTGTGCATTTAAAAATTGGTATTGAGCAAATAATTTCTTTTGTAGGTTTTTTGAGAGTGTTTTGCGGCGCTTTTTTAATCCGTTAATTTCACCCAGCATAGCTGCTTGGGTTTGCTCAAGCGCTGTAATTTGCGTTTGCCAGTCTTGCTTTAATGCCTGCAGTTGTTTTTTCTCAACAATACTCTGCCCAGCTAAGGTTGTTTTAAGTTGTTCAAAGTCATCGGCATTGAGTTGCTCTTGGCCAGTTTGGCGTTGCTCTTTTCGCTGTTTGCGGGTCACTTGCATGGCTTGTTGTTTGGCTACAAGTTGCTGTTCATAATTTTTACGTGCTGTAGCTAATTGCTGCTCAAGGGCTTGATAATCTTCACTGTTTTCTAATGCCGTAATTTGCGCATTAATGGCGTTAATGATTTGGCTTTGCTGACTAAATACAGCATCGTCTATGTGTTTAAGTGCCACATTAGGTGCAAAATTCAATAGCTCATCTATGCCCGCTATTTGCCCCGAATACGCGCTAATAAACCCCAGTTGTTGCGCCTGATTTTGAACGACTAGCACACCAAACATTTTACCCGCATCAATATCATCCGTATCTAAAATAGCCTTATCTAGCTTTTTTAATTGCTGTTGTAATTGCTGTGCAGCGACAACGGCCAAAGGGTGCGGTTTATAATAAAATGGAAATGTAAACTGCTCAGGCAGAGCAAGGGAATCGACGTTTTCATCAAAAACGGTAAAGCAGCTAGCAGGGTTTGACATGGCAGTAAAATTAGCAGTTAACAAAATAATTTCCGAGAGTTTAACATAAGCTGTGCTATGTCACTAAGGATGCGTGCTCGCCAATTTAGACCTATAAAAAAGGCCAACATTTTTATGTTGGCCTTTTAAAATTAAACGCGTTTATAAGTGCTTATTTATTCGCGTCTTTAACTTCTTTTAACTTAGCAGCATGGTCAATTTCAAACGCAGGCATCTCTTTTTTGCCTTCCATTAAATAGTTGTCCATCCAGCGCATTAAACGCAAGCTGTAGTCGTATTGCGCTGCCACTTTACGGTTACCATGACCTTCACCTGGGTAATAAACAAGACGTACATCTTTACCTTGCACTTTCATGTAGCGGTAAAGCTCCATAGATTGTGCAGGGTGAACGCGAGGGTCGTCTTTACCGTGCATAATAAGCAGAGGTGTTTCAGATTGGCCTGCCCAGTAAATAGGGCTGCGCTCTAAGTACCACTGCCATTTATCCCATGGGTATGAACGCGCATGAACTAGGTTCATTTCGTTAGAAATATCAGTAGTACCAAATTTAGACAGTTGGTTGGTGACACCCACAAACATAACGCTTGCAGCAAAGTGTTTGGTTAGTTTTGTTGCGCCCCACGCCGATGCATAACCACCGTACGACCCCCCAGTGATACCAACACGTTTAGTGTCTACTAAACCCATATCAACAAGGTGATTTTTAAAATCAACTAAATCGTCAAACTCTTTACCTGCGTAATCGTTTTGACCTAATTTTGAGTAATCTACCCCTTTTCCTGTAGAGCCTCGGTAGTTAGGATAAAACACCGCATAGCCACGTGCAGCCCCCATTTGACCTGGGCGCGAGTAGTTAGTTACCCAGCCGTCTTTATCATGGCTTTCAGGGCCACCGTGTACCGACATAATCAGTGGGTAGCGTGTGCCTTTTTCATAATTTAATGGGTAAACAAGCACACCATCAAGCTCAACGCCGTCGCGTGCTTTAAGGGTAATGGTTTCTTGCTTGGCAAAGCGTTTATCATTTAACCAGCTATTTGAATCGGTTAAACGTGTTGCTTTATTGCTGCGCACAATAAACACTTCGTTAGGGTGTTTTGCGGTATTACCACGAAGTGCGAGTGTTTTATCTGAATCTGAAACACTCAATTGTGAGGCAATAAATTCACCTTCTTTGACTAATTTTTTGTATTTATTAGAGCCCGTTTTAATGCTCGCTACAAAACTTTGCGTGCCTACATTGGCAATAAAGTTAAGTGTATTACGCTTATGCGACCATTCAAAATCAACAACGTGCCCCATAAAGTCAGGTAACCATTCAGTGATTTCAGCGGTTTTAGTGTCAGCAATAAATAAGCGGCCTGTTGCAGGGTCGTGCTTATCTTCTGCACCTAAAATAGCAATGTATTTACCATCATGCGACAGTTCTGCATCACCTAGCTTGCCTTCAGTTTTAAACGATAAGGTTACTTTATTGCTAGCAATATCAAACAAATGCCACATAGATTTTGTGTATTTATCATCAATCAATGCGGTAGGTTGAGTTTTAACCAGTAGCTTTTTACCATTAGCAGCCCAGTTAACATCACTCACGTAATTATCAACGTTGAGTGCGGTGGGGGTAAGTGGTTTATCCGCTTTAGCTAAGTCAACAATAAAAAGCTGCTTGTTCTTTAAGCCCATTTCATATACTTCAGCTTTAAAGCCAAGTTTTTTAAGTTCTTTTTCTGACTCATCAGCAGCTGGCATTGCTAAAATAGCGACTTGCTTGTTATCAGGGCTTAACTGATAGCTTGAAATAGATGTGTCTTTTAATGACATAACCGCTTGTGCTTGGCCGCCATCAACAGGTATTTGGTAAAGCGAAGTATATTTGTCGTCTTTTAATTTCGCTAAAAAGTAAATTGTTTTGCTGTCGTTTGACCATTGTAGGCTTTTAATATTAACTGAACCGGTAATAAAAGGGCGTTCAACACCTTTATCGTCAACAACGTAAAGCTCACTGTAATTACTACCATTTTCATCAACGTAAAGCTTGCGAGGTAACGAACGGGTAAATGCAACACTGTCGCCATCGGGGCTAACGGTTGTTTGTATTACCGATTTTACTTTGGGAATGTCTTCAACAGTAATTGCTGATTGCGCAAATGCAAGTGAGCTTGAGAGCCCAATTGCTATCGCTAAGCTAGTTTTTAGCATTGTTATTTCCTTTGCTTTATTAGATTTCAGCCATTATAGCAAGGTGTTCTCAATATACTAAAAAATGCGATTAATCCTCAAAAGAGGAGGTTTAATGTTGTAGTTATGCAAAAGCGCGGCTTAAAACCGCGCATAAATCTATAGACTCTTTTTAGGAGGAAGCGCCACGTTTGCAAAAATAAGTCCGGCCACGAGCGACATGAAAATTAAAAACGTTTGCTGACCAATATGATCTGCATAAACAAAGTCTTGGCCTTCAATGAGTGAGTTTAAACCAATATACGTTTTGCTCCCAGGCACTAATACAATTAATCCCTGCATAGCTACAATTGAGGCCGGGGCATTAGCAACCCGGTTAAATAAATTACTGAACACACCAACAGAAAATGCACCAGTAAAGGTCCCTAACGTGTAATTTAAATCTAAATAAATAGCAGGCCCAATACTAGTGCCATAAGCTATAAAGCCTGAGGCAATAGACCACATTGCATGTTTAAGCTTTGTTCTAAAGATAACGATTAAGCTACTACACAAAAGTAAAATAGCGAGCCATGCAGTCCACTTTGGTAGCGGCTCAGGTTGTACGAAATCGGCTTGCCCAAAGACCGCAAAGCCAATAGCAAGACCAATAAAAGCCCCAAAATAAAGCTTAAACAGCAACATAAATGAGTCCATCACGCGTGCTGTGCCCGATACTAAGTGTCTGGCTGCAAGTTCAGCAAGGCCAAGTGCAAGGGCTAAACCGGGTATAAACACAATAATGGCAGAGAGTACAATTAATCGAATGTTGATGTGTGCATCTAAATGAACGCTAATAGCACAAGCAAGAATAGCCGACACTATTGCTACTAATGGCTCAAGCATGTGAGCCACACGTTTCGAACGGGCCGACCACAATACAAATAAGTATACAATAAAGGTTAATAACCCAGACCACAGAACGTCATTCCAACTGGTGCCCATGAGCATGGCAAATGCGCCGCCAGAGGTAGCAAAAGCAACACCTGTCAGCACTCTGTTATAAGGGTTTGGGGCATCAAAAATGATATCAAGTTGCTGATCAACTTCTTGCAACGTGAGCTCGCCATTGAGCATTTTATTAACTAAATCGTCGGTATCGGCAAGTGAACCTAAATCGTGATCGCCTGGGTCAACGCGGGCAACATGGGTATATTCATCTTCATGGCCATCGGTCCAAATAACAAAGGTAACCGACGTGGGCGACATAACAAACGAAGATTTAAGATCTAAATAAGTCGCCACTTCCATTAAGTGGGCTTCTAAGCGATAGGCAGGGGTACCGTATTTATGGAGCATTTTGCCCAATTTAACGATAAATTTGCGTTTTTCAGTAAACGTTGCGGTTTTCAAATTTGTTTTGAACCAACTATTAAATAACTAAGCTAAAAATATAGGCAATAATGCTAAAATTGCCCAAGTTTATTTGCGGCGATTTTAAACACAAATCGCCGCCTGTCTAGTGATTTTTAAAGTTATTTTTTATTTTTTTCTGCTATCCACTGCGACATATATTGTGTACTGCGCATGGTATGGTGTTTGAGCATTTGACCCGTGAAATTTTTCATCCGGTGAGCATCTAAATTACTGCTTATTGAGTCGATTTTTTCAATTAAGTGAGCACTTAACTGCACTTTGTCATACAGAGTATTAAGTAGAAGGTTGCCAGCGGCTTGCGCTTCGCTAAATTTAGCCTCGTTGTTGTATAAAGAGACTGCGGCATCTGCAAAAGCTTGCGCATCTGCTGTTACCACACCTGGCCACGGTAGCGTGTTGTGCATACCTTCGCTGCCAATAGGCGTGGTGATGCTTGGAGTTTGCATGATCATGGCCTCTAAAAGTTTACCTTTAATACCCGCCCCAAAACGCAAAGGAGCTAAGCAAATACGCGCACTTTGCATTACCTCATACGCATCATCGGCCCAACCTTTAATTAAAAAGCCGGTTTTAGGATTATTAAGCGCGGTGGCTTTTGGCGGTGGGTAGGAACCATAAATATGCAACTCTGCCTGCGGTAGTTGTTTGCGGATAAGCGGCCAAATTTTTTGTAAATAGAGTACCGCATCCCAGTTTGGAGCATGTCGGAAGTTGCCAATGGTCATAAAGTGTTGGCGTTGTTCATACGATTTAGTTTGCTCAGGTAAGGCACTTAAATCAACCATAAATGGTAAGTGATGTAACACGCTAGGCTCAACTTTAAACACTTCATTGAGTAGTTCCATCTCATAGCTTGAAATAATTAAGCTTAGGTCGCAGCGCAATATTGCGGCTATTTCACGTTTAGCTATGTCTGATAGTAAATCGCTATGGTTGAATTCACGCTCGCCTTTATGCGCCTCATGGCGGGCATTACGCAGGCATTGTAAATCTTCGGTGTCTAAAATTTTAAGTGCATTTGGGCAATGCTTATCTACGCGCCAGCCAAATTGTTCTTCCATCATAAAACGGTCGAACATAACAATATCTGGGTTGTAGGCTTTAACGTAATCATCAAAACTATCGCAGTTAAGTGCGATGCTTTGACTGGTGATGCCGTAATCGTTCAGATTTACCATGTGCTCGGTAGGTTGTGCAGGCGTAGCAAATTCAACATCCCAGTTTTGCGCCCTAAACGCATTAAGTAACGACATCATGTGCGTACCCGCAGCAGACGAATTGGGCTCTGGCCATACATAGCCAATTACCAGCACTTTTTTCATTACGGTGTTTCTCTAATCTGTAGGTTTACATTTACCAGTGTTTTTACTGGTGCAGTGTTTGTTTGAAGTTGTTCTTGCAGCACTAAAATACTGCGCTTAGCAAGCTCTTGCGTGTTTATATTGGCGCAAGTAAAGCGAGGTTGCATTTCGGTAATATCAGGAATATGTAAGCAGCTTACTATATTGCTTTTTAAATGCGGGGCGGCGGCTAAAACGCCATGCGCAATTATATTATTAGCGTATACAACCGCGTCAATACTCGGATTATTAAGTAATGTGTTACTAAATACTTGCTTAGCATGTAATGGGGTGCTTTTTGTGCACGTAATTGCAGGCTCAGGGGTTATATTGTGTTTTTTACACGCATTATTAAAGCCACTTAATAAACCCTGTGCAGATAAGCTGTCATCACCCATAAACAGTATGTTTTTAGGCGAATCATTTATTAGCTGCAATGTTACTACATGGCTTGCTTTAGTGTAGTCGGGTAAAACACACGGGGCTGAGCTGTAAGGTACTTCGTGCATTAGGCTAATAACATGGTAGGCAGCAGCAAGGTTGTCGAGCCACTGCGCACAGGTACTAGCCACAGGGCAAATTATAAATGCAGCCACTTTGTATTCTTTTAAATTATTTATTAGCTGCGTTTGGCGCTCTACGCTGTTGTTACTACTAACAATAATGGCCTGAAAAAAAGTCTCGCTTAAAGCCTGCTCTATATTTTTAGCAAGTAATGCCATAAGCGGGTTTGTTAAATCGTCAATTACTACAACCACTAAATTAGAGCGCCCAGAGCGCATAGCCGCTGCATCGCGATTATACACATAACCTAGCTCATCTATGGCTTGTAACACTTTTTTTTTGCTTTTATCGGCTACTTTATTGCTGTGCGTAAGCACCAGCGATACGGTCGATTTAGACCCCCCCGCACGGTGAGCAACATCAAAAATAGTGACCGATTTAGCTTTGTTAGGCATGGTATTTTAAGCGCGCAGTAGTGAGTAAATAGCTGCGTAGTGTAGCGTATATAATGCATTTAAGTCATCTTTTAGCCCTGTAATTTAAAGCTTAATACTTTATGAACAGAGCAAAACATGTTTATATACCTTTTATAATCTTAAAAATAACAAAAGGATAAAAACATGAACGCATTTAGGCTGTTAGTTGCCTTTATTTGTTGTGTTGTAATAATGCCAAACAGCTATGCTGAGCAAGGTTATCAAACACCTTCGCCTGAGCTAGCCGCTGTGGTAGATGCCAAATTAGCACCCACTAGTTTTTTATCTAGCGATGGCCAATGGCTTGCTTTATTTGAGCGTAAGCGCGTAGAGACGCTTGACGAGCTTGCTAAAGATGAGCTTAAACTTGCGGGTATAAAGCTTAACCCTGCTAACTTTTCACGCTCGCGTGTTAGCGCTAAATACAGCGCGCTTGAGCTTAAGCATGTGCAAAGCGGCACCGTTATTAATATTAATAATTTACCAAACGGTATTATTCGCTCGCCTAAATGGTCATCTAACAGTAAATATTTAGCGTTTGTTGTAGAGCAACAAAACCAAGCAAATTTATGGCTTTACAGTGTAGAGACAAAGCAAGCTAAAATGCTCTCAAATGCAGCGCTTAACTCAGTTATTACCGCTACGCCTTACCAATGGCTACCCGATAGCAGCGCACTGGTTGCAAATTTAGCGGTTAATATAGGTAAACCCGCGTTAAAAAACAGCAGTCAAAATGTAGTGCCTGTTATACAGCAAAGCACAGGCGAAAAAGCCCCCGCGCGTACTTATCAAAACTTATTAACCAGCCCGTTTGACGAAGCGCAGTTTAAATTTTACGGCCAAGGGCAATTAGCTTACGTAACGCTTGATGGCAATACACAAGCCATTGGCAGCCCTGCATTATTTAAATCGTTTTCGGTATCGCCTGATTCAACCAATATTTTAGTCGCGACCATCGACGAGCCATTTTCGTATCAAGTCCCTTACAGTCGTTTTGCAACTACATGGCAAATATGGGGAATGCGTGGCTATGCATTAGTAGAGCTGGCAAAGCAACCCCTTGCCGACAACATTCCACAAGGCTACGACAGTGTACGCACCGGTCGTCGTGATTTTGAATGGCGCGCGGATCAAGGCGCTGAAGTCATATGGGCCGAGGCGCAAGATGGCGGTGATATGAAAACTGAGGTTGAATATCATGACTACCTTTACAGTTTGCGAGCGCCATTTAAACGCGACCCTAAATTATTTGCCAAAGTAGAGCGTCGTTTTGCTGGCATACAATGGGGTAATGATAATATTGCTATGCTAAGTGATTGGCGTTTTAGTGACCGACAAGTGCGCACTTATGTAATTCAACCACGTAATGCCGATAGTAACCGCGTGCTTTTTTCTGAGCGAAGCTATAACGATGCGTACAAAAACCCAGGTAGCTTTATATACGAGCGTAACGATTTAGGCGCCAACGTTATTAAAATTGTTGGCGGGCGTTATATGTATCTGCGCGGTAACGGCGCGTCTGAGCAAGGTAATATTCCGTTTTTAGACCAGTACGATGTAAAAACGAATAGCAGCAAGCGTTTATGGCAATCACAAGCGCCATACTACGAGCGTGTTCGTGCATTGCTTGACGACGAAGGCGAGCGCTTTATAACTGTGCGAGAGTCTAAAACCGAGCAACCTAACTTTTTTATTCGTGATTTAGATAACGATACTCTTACACAGCTTACTAATTTTGCTCATCCGTACCCAGCATTTAAAGGGGTTACCAAAGAGCAACTACGTTATACCCGTGATGACGGTGTTGAGCTTTCAGGTACGCTTTATTTACCACCAGGTTACGACGTAACCCATGGCCCGTTACCCGTACTTATGTGGGCGTACCCACTTGAATACAAAGATAAAGCCGTAGCATCACAAGTGCGCGAATCGCCATACGAATTTACTTACATTGGCTATTGGGGCCCTATGCCTTACCTTGCTAAAGGTATTGCCGTATTTGACGACCCTAAAATGCCTATTGTAGGTATTGATGGCAGCGAGCCAAACGATAACTTTAGAAAGCAGCTAGTTTCAAGTGCACAAGCTGCAGTCGATGTGCTGGTTGAAAAGGGCATTGCCGATAAAGATAACATTGCTATTGCAGGGCACTCTTACGGTGCGTTTATGGTGGCTAATTTATTAGCACATAGCGATTTATTTAAGGCAGGTATTGCCCGCAGTGGTGCGTATAACCGCACATTGACGCCGTTTGGTTTTCAGGGTGAAGAACGTGATTTTTGGCAAGCACAAAGTGTGTACGCTAACATGTCGCCGTTTTTCCATGCTGAAAAAATTGACGAGCCAATGCTAATGATCCACGGTCAAGAAGATCCTAATTCTGGCACTTTCCCAATGCAAAGTGAGCGCATGTACGCCGCCCTAAAAGGCTTAGGTAAAGACGCTCGCTTAGTAATGCTCCCTTACGAGGCACATGGCTACCGCGCACGTAAAAGCTTATTACATGTACTGTGGGAGCAAGAGCAGTGGCTAGATAAGTACTTGTTAAGTGATAACGAAGTAGACACTGAAACAACAGTAAATTAATTTGCTAAGAGTTTCGAGCTCAGGGCTTCGAGGTTTGGCGGCGCGAAATACTGCGCTGCTAACTCGGCTAAGCTCGTTGCCCATTGCCCGTAGCCCGTAGCCCGACTCTCGATGCTGTTATTTCTAATTTACCGATAGCTATTTTTCCTTTACCCTTTCATTCAAAATTAACACTACTTTTTTAACCTATTGCGAGCTTTAAATGATTGATGTAGCTGCACTTGCCGTTTTTATTCCTACCTTCTTTTTTGTGTCTATTACTCCGGGTATGTGCATGACACTGGCCATGACTTTAGGCATGAGTATAGGCGTGCGCCGAACTTTATGGATGATGATTGGCGAGCTGTTAGGGGTCGCAAGTGTTGCTATTGCTGCGGTATTAGGTGTTGCAAGCGTAATGCTAAATTACCCTAATGCGTTCGATATTTTAAAATGGGTAGGCGGTGCATACTTAATTTATATAGGTATAAATATGTGGCGCGCAAAAGGTAAAATGTCGGTTGATACGCATAATACAACAGCCGTGAGCCGATATTCATTATTTTCACAGGGGTTTGTAACCGCCATTGCCAATCCAAAGGGGTGGGCGTTTATGATTTCCTTATTACCTCCTTTTATTAACGTACAATACAGTGTTGCGCCCCAATTAGCGGTGCTGGTGGCCATTATTTTGCTCTCAGAGTTTATCTGTATGATGATTTACGCAACAGGTGGTAAAAGCCTGCGGTTATTTTTAAGTAGAGGCAACAACATTCAGTGGATGAATCGTATTGCGGGAAGTTTAATGGTGCTAGTGGGGGTTTGGTTAATACTAGGGTAATTTATTGTAGTTATTTAATTAATATAACAACCCTAACTTATATTAGGGCTGTTATGAAACGCTTATTTATCTAGCGCTTTAAGCTCATCAGTTGTTGTTTTTAATTTGAATTCACGATAAAGCATATCTTCATCATTAGGGCTTAAATTCTTTCCTGACGTTTCGATTAATTTATCAAATAAAGGCTTAGTATTTTCCATAGTTACAAGCGCACATAACTGTTTCTTTCCATCTAAGCGAGCAAAACCAATTTCTTTAGCAATAGCCCCTACTAAGCTTTGCTCAGCTACCTGTTTACTTATTTGCGTAAATGATGAATTAGTCGTCGTTGAGTCTTGCTGTTGGGTTTGTTTGTTTATTAGTGTATCCATTACTTGCGCTTTAGCACTAATTTGAGTTGCTAGATCGGCACGTGCATTGGCAATAGCTTGTGCTCTACTTGCAGCCATATTTCCCGTCCATACTACACAGCTAGATGAAGCCAAACCGCCCTCGGGTGCTGTAGGTTGTAAAACCCAGCTTGGAACAGAATCGTTTTCAGCAAGAGGTTGAGACTTTTGTGGTGTTGTACCACATGCTGTAATAACTCCAGCAACTGCCAATATTAAAAGTTTATTTCGCATGATTTACTTCCTTATTGTTAAGGTTCCATTGTTCTAAGTTTTTTTGATATTGAATATCTAATTTACTTACCTTTTGTAAGTACTTTTTTGTTTCGTCGTACGGTAAATTATTTATAAGTTGTGCGTATACACCTTCGCTATCTAATTGGTTTATTAAGGCTACCGCTTTATTTATATTCGTACTTCTATTTAAGTTAAATGCTTTAGCTACGTTACCAGCGCCAGTATTATAAGCTGCAATGGCACAATATCTTCGGCTTATGGGATTATTAATTTTGCGCAAATATCGAGTCGTTAAAATGTCTAAGTACCCAGCACCGTAAGTTATATTAGTTTTTGGGTCGAATAATTCTTTAGCTGTAGGAGCTATATCCTTTTTAAATTGTTTGCGAGCAACATCTAAGCCTGCTGAGTTTGGCACTATTTGCATTAATCCAAATGCTGGAATATGCGATTTTGCATTAGGATCAAATGACGACTCAGCATGTGAAATAGCTAATAGTAAAGATAATTGGTCTTTAGAAAACTGGCTATAATAAGTAACAAAAGGCGCTACTTTTTTTTGTAAATAAGTATCGGGTAGAGCGAAAGTATGCGACTTAATGCGTTTGTAGGTAAGGTTTTGCTCTTTTGTTTTTTTTAGCGCATTATTTAAATTACTAATACGTTGTTCTTTTTCTTTGGTAAGCTGCTCTTTTTGGATATCAATTTGTGATTTAGGTAATTGCTCGTTTTTATCTAAACTACTCAATGATTGCTCGTGTTGAGAAGTAATTTCATTAATTAATGCGACTTCGCTTTCATGTTTGTCTGGCTGTGCTTTTATATCAACTTTTGCTGTTTTTACTGCTTTATCGAGTAAGCTAAGGTCTTTAAAAATATCAGTTAAAACCGGCGATAATTTAACATTATTTAACAATTGATTTGTTGTTAATGCTTCTTCTTGAGAAGTCGCTTTTAGTCCTGTTTCATTTGAGTCTTCAAGTGTTTGTACAGTCACGGTCGAATTTTGTTCATCAATAATAATACGTGTTTTTTTATCCGCACTATATTCAACACGTTCTAATAATGAGCTTTGTACAGGTCTTGACCAGTTTTGCAATAATCTATCTCTAAATTTATCGTATTCCTCGAGATATGCTTGTCTGAATGCTTGATATTCCAACTGATGATCGTTTTTAAAAGTGGTTTGTTTTGCAAGTTGCTGTTTTTTAAATTCTTCGAACGTCGGCGTGGTAGCCCCGCTGTAAGCACTAAATAAAGCAAAAAATAATAAAGTGTGACGCATTTTTTATCCTTAAAAATAAGCGTTAAATTCATACTTGGTCAGTAATGAATCAGAGATGTATTCACTAGATAGCTCAGATACTGCATAAAATGTAGCCGCAGTGTTAGCAAGTATCTCGGTTGTTTTAGCTAAGGCTTTTTCGTCATCTTGAGTAAGCATTAACTCATCAAGTTTAAATAAAGCTTTTTGCGTTTCATCAAGTAATGGTGCGTAGTTACTAAAGCCAACGCTAAGGTTCAAAAACATACCTTGAGCATTTAACTGTTTTGACTGCATATAATATTTAATATTATGAGAATCAAAATAAAATTCGTTACTTGATTTTATAACATCGCTTAAACTATTAACTCTGAGCATTTTTTTATTAAAAGGTATTAAGGGTGTAAATTCCGGTACCATAGCTTTATCGTATTTTAAGCTATGTACGGCGATGCCGACTATACGAGTATTTTTATTAATAAGTGTGAGTAAATATTTCGTATTTTTGTAATACCTATATTCGTAATCAGTATTCAAAGATGATGTTTTAATTACTTGCGGAATACCTATTTTTTTTTCAGCGTAAGGTAAGTAGTTGCCAATATCTAGCGCAGTAATCTTTTTTTCTTCGATTTGGTTCGTAAAGTGAGTAATGAATCCGTTGTACCCTTCAATTATGAGTGCTTTACTATCGGCCCAATTTCCAAGACCCATTAAAGTAACCATAAGTAAAATAAAGTAACCTTTCAATTTAGCTAACAAAGATTTATTTTCTTCAGTGTTAGCCTCAGGCTCTAAGTTATTTCCTACAGACATTTTCATCCTTAAAATATAGTTTATCAGTGTTAAATATAACTGTTTAAAACATGGCTTAATATAATCGCTAATAAGAATCGATAGCAGTATTTTTTAACTTTACAATGCTATTTATTAAATTAGTTGTGCTGTCTTGATTGGCTAAATGAATTAACTCGGTTTTTGAGCGTTTAGAGTAGCTCAAACCTTTTCCTTCAAAACGTTGTTGCCAAATAGACTTTTTGCTTTGTGTATCTATTTGAAGTTTTAACTGTGTAATTACAAGTTTACTTTGTGCTTTTATTATCGAGTTTTTAACTAAATAGGTCACTTCGCAAGCCGAGTTTGTTAATTTATATCCATGCTGTAAAAGTTGCTCAGTGAGTAACTCTGTAAGTTGAGAGCTATTTTCGCCCGTTACTTTTAAGCAACTATTTTTTGCGCCTAGCATTGCTTGTTGTTGTTTTATTTTTTCTTGTTGGCCTTCTTCAAGATCGGCTTTACTAATTGAAATAGCTGCATATACAGTACAGTTAATAGGGTCTACATAACGATCATATACTTTTGCGCTTTTTAATAGCTGATTGGTTTGAGACTCAATCACCGATTTGTAATCAGAATGGCTTACTGTGCTTGATGAGGTGTTTTTAATTATTTCTTTCACTGAAATATCAGTACTTAGTAATTTTGCGAGCTCTTCACGCGCATTTTTAGCTGACCGACGTTCATCAATTGTTTTTAAACCAGAGCATTGTGAAGAGCCTGAGCTAGCTAATTTTTCATCATCAACAATATCTATTCCTACCCACTTAGGCTGGGCATTCTTTGCATAGTATGAGCTGCAACTACAATGTGATGCTGCATTAGTAAGGAAAGGACTTAGCGCTATTGCCGCTAATAGTAGTGAGGATGTTCTAGTAGTCATAGTTTTACCAACAGCAATAAGGCCTAACACAAAATTGGTAGGCCTTAACTTAAATTACAAACGGTTTGAAGTTGTTGCTAGAGTTAGCTTTGCGTTATCCGATTCACGCTCGACAAGCCGTGTTTGGCCTTCAATAACAAACTTAAGTTCGTCAACGTCTAATGTTAAGTTGCTCGCTTTTTCATAATATGCTTTTGCTAATTCTAAATCATTCGCTCTTTCTGCGCACACACCATTGTTGTAGTTTATAGCCAGTGATTCTGAATACTGGCTTTGAGCTTTTGCAAAGGTTTTGCAGGCGTGGTCAGGCATGTCTTTTTCTACAAATTCAACAGCGAGGTCTAATAACTCTTCTGCTTTATCAGTTAAATCTGAATCATCAGATTCCATCAACTTTACATTTTTAGTCACTTGGTGTGGTGCAACATCTTGTTTTAATTCTTCTATTACAGCGGCAAGTGCTCTGCCTCGTAATACAGAGTCAGATGGATGAGGGTCGTCACCTTTACATACTTTACTACTTGATAGGCGTGAATATTGTTTAGTAAAAACAATTTGCCCTGTTTCTACAGATACAGCCTTAGGTTTAAAATTTACTTTCGCAATTTTTTCTGAACACTTAATGGTTATTTCTCTAGACTTCTCACACTTGTACCATTTATCACCTTTTTGTATACATTCACTGTCTTTTTCGTAGTAAGTAGAGGTATCTACATCAGCAGTGTAGTCAGCAGTGATAAGTGTATCTGCGCCTGTAAGTTGACCTAGGCGGGTTCTGTTTTTTGAGTTACTGATATCACTTTCATTAAACCGTTGTTGTTCTATAATTTTACTAAGAGAAGCTTTATCAACAAAGGTAAAGTAAGGTTGGCCATTCACACGAATATTTGCAAGGTTTGTTTCAATTATACCTGTAGCTGCGTTTCTGTTATTTGAAATAACTGCAAGACGCTTCATTTTCTCAGTGCCACTTTCTTTAGCCGCTTTTGTGTATGTAATAGGTAATTCAGCAGTTGTGAGAGAGTTATTTAAAATAGCAATACCTCCATTAATAGTTTCAGTAACTACACAGCCAGAGAGCATTACACTTGATACTAAAGCGATTTTTATTCCCTTTATCATACAATTATTCCTTTATTAAGTTAGTGTTCATTTTTACTTTTTAACACTTGTAACTAGATGGGTCAACCTTATAGCTAAAAACTTTCATTAAAACGGTTCTTTTTTCTTATTTTAAAAAAGGTACAAGGGGGGAATACCTTTACAATTTAAAAAGATGCATGAATTTTATAACTATAATCGAATCTATCTTTACCTAATTTCATGTAAGAAAAACGACTAAAGTGGCTGTTATCATTCTTTAACTTATTGGATAAATTTTTAAGTGGGGTGTACTTTATTTAATAGCATTTTCTACTGGGCAACCACGCTTTCTACATACACCTTCGTTACATAGTTTGCATATTTTACGGGCTTCTATCTGCTCGCTTGTTAGGCTGCTAAGCGCTAGTTCTATCAAACTTAAAAAGCTTTGTTTTTGTTCATCATTAAAGCTATTTAGTATTTTAGAGGTGCTGTTTCTCGGCTGTTTAGTACTCTTTTAACCCTTTGACTTCCTTTATCAGTTACGTATAAAACAACAGAGCGAGCATCCTTTACCGATTTACGCCTCTCTACAAGCTCTTCTTTTTCAAGCGTATTTATTAATCTAACCGCACCAGAGTGCGTTAAGCCTAAAACCTTGCTCAGTACATCTATGGTTTCATTTGGGTGGTTGTAAATAGTGAAGAGTGCCGATTCGTGGCTTAAGCTTCGCCCGCCTAATTCGGCAATCTGCTTTTTCAATGTCATTAGAAACAAAAGTGGTAAACGTGCCGATTAAATTTGATATGTATTTTTCATTTTTCATTAATTCAATTGTATGTGATTCGATCACATAAATATAGTGACAAGTTAAGTACGCTCGTTTATTGTGTGATTCAGTCATGTATATCAATTAAATAAAAAATGATTCAGAAACATTACGTTATACAAAAAAGTTTAAAACTATATTAGATAAAAAAAATGGCCTAAATAGATGAAGGCGAAGGCGATCCTATTGTGTTTTTACATGGTAATCCTACATCTAGCTACCTTTGGCGAAATGTTATGCCATATTTACAAGGAAAAGGGCGTTTAATTGCTATCGATATGATTGGATTAGGAGATTCGAAAAAGTTAGATAACACCCATGAAAGCAGCAAATACACATTTGCACTTTTAGAAGCGTTGGGCGTGAACAGTAATGTTACTTTAGTACTGCACGATTGGAGCTCTGGTGTTGGTTTTAACTGGGCTAATACACATCGTGATGCAGTAAAAGCGATTGGCTTAATGGAAGCAATTGTTACCGATTTTCCAACATGGGACGATTTTTCTAAAGATTTGCACGGACCCATTGGCACTATGCGCTCAGCTGAGGGTGAAAAAATGGTGCTTGATGACAACTTTTTTATTGAAACAATATTACCAGCGACCATTGCACGCAAATTAACGCAGGCAGAGCATGATGAGTATCGCAGACCCTTTATAAATGCAGGAGAAGATCGCCGTGCAATTTTAGCAGGGCCTCGCCAACTGCCCATTGCTGGAGAGCCTGCCGATACCGTGGCTTTAGTTAAAAGCTATGCGAGCTATTTAGCTAACTCTCACGATATTCCTAAGCTATTTATTAATGCTGAACCGGGTGCTTTTTTAGTTGGTTACGCAAGAGATTTTGTGCGCACATGGCCAAACCTAACTGAGGTAACCGTAAGCGGTATTCACTACATCCAAGAGGATTCACCGCACGAAATAGGTAAAGCTATTTCAGATTGGTTACCAAGATAAAAAAGGGATGTATTAGTAAACCTGAACTTTGGATAATTAATCTATCTCGAGCCGTTATTTTCAGCGTTAACTACCATATATAGGTGACGCTTTTATACAACTAAAAGCGTCATCTATTAACTATTTAAGTAAAAATGGTGCGGTTTTACTCGCCTTTACACTTGCCACTTTTTCGGGGGAACCTTGTGCTACAATTAAGCCGCCTTCATCGCCGGCTCCGGGGCCAATATCAATAACCCAATCACTGTTACTGGCAACTTGCATATCGTGCTCAACCATAATGACGGTGTTGCCGGCATCAACTAAGCCATTTAACTGCGTCATCAACATGGCTACATCTTTTGGGTGTAGGCCGGTGGTTGGTTCATCTAAAATATACAGCGTATCGCCGCGCTGCGCACGTTGCAGCTCTGTGGCAAGTTTAATGCGCTGGGCCTCTCCGCCCGAAAGCTCAGTAGCAGGTTGGCCTAAACGTAAATAGCCAAGGCCTACTTGTAAGAGCGCATTTAGCGCACGTAAAATAGCAGGCTCATCGGCAAAAAATGTATGCGCTGACTCCACCGTTAAATTAAGCACATCGGCAATGGTTTTATCTTTATAGGTAATCTCGAGTGTTTTTTGGTTATAGCGCTTAGCGTTACACACAGGGCACGGCGAATACACGCTCGGTAAAAATAACAGCTCAATGCTTACAAAACCTACGCCTTCGCAGTTGTCGCAACGGCCTTTTTTCACATTAAACGAAAAACGACCTGCATCGTATTTACGCGCTTTTGCCTCTTTGGTATTGGCAAACAATTTACGTACGTGATCGAACAAACCAGTGTAAGTAGCAAGGTTTGAGCGAGGCGTGCGGCCAATGGCTTTTTGATCAACCGTTATTAGGCGCTTTATATGCTCAAGGCCCTCGGTAATTTTGCCATGGGTTGGTGTTTGGAGTTCTTGATCAAGCAAGTCGGCTTCATCGGTAGGCATTGGCGGCGGCGTTTTTTGTCCTAAAGCATCTTGAATAAGCTCGACTAAGGCTTGGCTTACTAAGCTTGATTTACCTGAGCCAGAACCCCCCGTAACACTTGTAATAACCCCAAGCGGAAATTCGGCACTGATGTTGTGTAAATTGTTGCGCTCAATACCACTTAGCTTAAGCCAGGCTGCGGGCGTACGTTGTGTTTGATGATTTGGCTTTGCGTTATTGTTATGCTTAAAAAGATGCTGACTTGTATGTGAGTTGATCACTTGCTCTAAGCCTTCAACTGGGCCGCTGTAAACAATATTACCGCCATGCGAACCCGCATTTGGCCCTACATCAACCACCCAATTGGCGTGGCGAATTACACTTGTATCGTGCTCCACCACAAATACTGAGTTACCAGCCGCTATTAGTTCATCTAGGGCGCTTAAAAGTGCTTGCGTATCGGCTGGATGTAAACCTGCCGAAGGTTCATCTAGCACATACACAACACCAAATAATTTTGAGCGAATTTGCGTTGCAAGCCGCAAGCGTTGTAATTCCCCAGCTGATAACGATGGCGTAGTACGCTCAAGCGATAAATACCCTAAACCAAGCTTAGTGAGTGCTTCTACGCGTTTGATAATGTCGCTTGTGATGCGCTTTGCCACAATGGTTTTTTCGGGGTTGGCTGCGTTACTTTTAGCGGGGTTATTGGCAGCAATGCTGAGTTTTTCTGCCAGCTCGCCAAGTGTTAACTGCGAAATTTCGCCTATATCAAGGCCTGCTACTTTAACCGATAACGACTCTTTTTTAAGTTTTTTTCCTTCGCACTGTGGGCATTGTGATATTTGCATATACTGCGACACGCGCTTTTTTGTGCGCGGACTTTGAGTGCTCGCAAACGATTGTAAAACAAAGCGTTTAGCACTTATAAATGTACCCATGTAGCTGGGGCTTTCTTCATTTTTAATAGCCGCTTGGGTTTGCTCAAGCGTGTACTCGGGAAACACGGGTACTGTGGGCGTGTCGTCGGTAAACAAAATCCAATCACGGGCTTTTTTGGGCAGGGTATTCCACGGTTTATTAATATCGTAACCTAACGAGGTAAGAATACGGCTTAGGTTTTTACCTTGCCAAGCTGGCGGCCATGCTGCAATGGCGCGCTCTTTAATTGATTTAGTAGGGTCGGGCACTAACAGCTCTTCGGTTACGTTAAATACACGGCCAATACCATGGCACTCTGGGCAGGCGCCTTGTGGTGTATTTGGCGAAAACGCATCGGCATACAGTATACCTTGCCCTTTGGGGTATTCGCCCGCGCGTGAGTAAAGCATTCGCAGCGCGTTAGAAATAGTGGTTACGCTACCGACCGATGAACGTACCGAGGGTGCGCCACGCTGTTGTTGTAATGCTACCGCGGGTGGCAGCCCTTCAATCGAATCTACATCAGGCTCATCTACTTGGTCTATTAATCTGCGCGCATAAGGCGATACCGAATCAAGATAACGATGCTGTGATTCGGCAAATAATGTTCCAAAGGCGAGCGATGATTTACCCGAGCCCGATATACCAGTAAAAACAACAAGTGAATTACGGGGCAAGTTTACATCCACATTTTTTAAGTTATGAACACGCGCGCCTCGTACTTGAATGCTGTGCTCTGGGTTTAATAAAGCCGATTGCGCATTACTAACCTCATGTGAATTTTTAGGTGTGGTTGCCATGTAATATATACTCCTGTGTAATAATCCTGTGTTTATTAATGTTCTATAAAGTATTAATAATAATGCAGTCTTACTGAATGAGCGCTTAGCTATATGCTAGTTTTGCGTTTACATAACAGAAAAACTGCTAGAATAAACTTTAACCAAAGACAATAATATTAATTGACTGAATCGTATTGCGGGGATTTAAATGATGCAGGTAGGAGTTTGGCTTGCAATTAGTTAACTATAAACAAGCCTTAAACTGAACTTAGGTTATTTAAATAGCTGAAAATGATGCGTTAAGTGCTTTAATTGCAGCTTTTGTCTTTGCTGCTAACGTGTCGCGTGCAGGCGTTAGAGCAAATACATCGTAATGGGGAAGCTGCCAATCAGTGCATATTTCTAAAAGTTCTCCTGTAGCTAAGAAATTGCGTACTTCAGGCTCTGGCAAAATAGCATAGCCTAACTCATCGAGAACAAATTGAATCACAGTTTGCATATTATTAATGGCAATACGTGCTTTTGGTAGTGTTGTGCTTTCACCGCGGGTAAGGTGCGTAAGCGCCGGATCAACAGCTATATGTGCAATGCGGTTATGCGCTTTTAGGTCATCCAGTGTGATTTTTGGTTGCTGTGCTAGTGCATGATTTTTATGAACACACAGTATTAATGGCCAACTAGCGAGTTGGCGTGCAATTAAGTTTGAGTCTTCGAGAGGACCAATCGCCAGCACTAAATCTATACCTGTTCTGATCATATCAATGGGCTCGTCAGAAAGCGTTAAGTGCACATCTATATCACTAAATTGGCTAATTAAATGCTTTACAGGCTCGCTTAATAACCCACCACCAAAACCAACAGGGGCGGCTAGTTTTAATTGCCCACTCGGACAATTTTGTAAATGCTGTAATTGTTCTGAAGTAGCTGTTGCAACGGCAAGCATTTGTAAACAACTTTGATAATACAGCTCACCCGCCTCGGTAAGCGTTAATTCTCGAGGGCTGCGATTAAATAAACTCAAACCTACATCTAGCTCTATTTGTTTTATTTGCTGGCTAATTGCAGAGGTTGTCATTAAAAGTTCTGCGGCAGCTTTACTCATACTTCCCGTTTGTACTGTGCGAACAAATATATTCAGGGTTTTAGTTAACTTATCACTCATACCGTTAAGCCTTACTTAAATTAGCTTTAATAAAAATAACGTTGTGAGAAAGGGAACTTCTCACTATTATCGCAAACGCTAATTATTATCATTTACATGCTAAATGTCACGGAGAAATATCATGAACACGGTAAGTTGTAAGTTAAGGCCGGTAACTGCATTTATTTTAAGTACTTTTGCAATTGCTAACCCTGCTTTTGCTGATGAAAAAAAACAAGATATGGAAGTAATGGTTGTCACTGCTTCTGGTTACGAACAAATGCTCAAAGAGGCACCTGCAAGTATTAGTGTTATCGACAGAGCGCAGCTAGAAAAACGCTTTTATCGTGACTTAACCGACGCAATGGCTGATATTCCGGGTGTAATAGTGACTGGCGGAGGTGACAGAAAAGATATTAGCTTGCGTGGTATGGCAAGCCAATACACGCTTATTCTTATTGATGGGCAACGCCAAAGTTCAAGAGAAACACGACCAAATAGTGATGGTCCGGGCGTAGAAGGTGCTTGGACGCCGCCAATTTCAGCGATTGAACGTATTGAAGTAATACGTGGCCCTATGTCGTCGTTGTATGGCTCTGATGCTATTGGTGGTGTGATCAATATTATTACCCGTAAAGCGCCAGAGCAGTGGTATGGAGAACTGCGTTTAGACAGCACCATTCAAGAGCAAAGCCAGTCAGGTGATATAAACCAAGCCAGCTTTTTCACTTCTGGTGGCATTATTCCAGATCTATTGGGCGTGCAATTATACGGTCAATTTTCAAAGCGAAATGAAGATGATTTTACTGCAGGATTTCGAGGCAAAGAGCAAAGTAATGTTAAAGCCAAGTTCACATTAACACCTAATGATAGTCACGAATTAATGTTTGAACTTGGCTCGGCAAAACAAACATTAGACGAAACACTTGGTAAAACAGTTGCCCCGCTTGCCCCAGGTGAAAGCTGTGGTCGACGTGGCTGCCCTGAATCAGCAACTACTGAGTATGAGCAACAAACATACTCTATGTCACACAACGGTTTTTACGACTTTGGCTCGTCGCGTAGTTACATTAAGTACGATAAGTTTGATAATAACTCACGTGAAATGTTTGTCGAAAATACCGACATTCAAACGACATGGAGTTTACCGCTATTTAGTGATCATAACTCTACGTTTGGTGCGACCTATTTAAAAGAGTCATTGGATGATTATACAAGTAATAAAATCAGCGACTTAACCCATGTAGAAAACGAGCAATGGTCTGTTTTTGGTGAAAACGAGTGGACAGCAACCGATGACTTTAAGCTCACCGCAGGCCTACGTTACGATCATGATGGCAATTTTGCAGGTCATTGGAGCCCACGTTTGTATGGTGTTTATAGCGCATCTAAGTTGATCACCATTAAAGGCGGCATATCAACCGGTTTTCGGGCCCCAAATATTCGTCAATCTACCGCGCAATGGGGACAAGTGAGTCGTGGCGGGAATATTTATGGTAACCCTGACTTAAAGCCTGAGCAATCAGTTAACTATGAAATGGGTGTTTACTATGATTCTGGACGCGATTTAAGTATATCAACAACCGTTTTTTACAATGAATTTGATGACAAAATAACCCGTATAGCATGCCCATTAACGCAGTGCACAGATGGCCCAAATCAGTTCGGCTCGATGCCAACTACGTACATTAATGTGGATGAAGCCATAACCCAAGGTATTGAGCTATCAGTAGATTACGATATTTCAACTGAAATTGATGTGAGTGCTAGTTATACCTACACCGATTCAGAGCAAAAAACCGGTCAATATAAGGGCAGCCCACTTAATCAGCTACCAAAACATAGTTTACAAACGTCTTTAAATTGGCGTCCAACAGATAAGTTAGGCGGATGGTTACGTGTGCAATATCGCGGTGAAGAAAGTCAGCCTACCACAGGGCCTTCACAAAGTAGTTTAATTGCCCCTGATTATACCATTGCGAATTTAGGCGCTAATTATCAGCTAACTGATGATGTTAAACTCGGTGCTGGAATTTACAACTTGCTTGATAAAGAGATCACAGAGCAAGAGTATGGCTATGTTGAAGATGGTCGCCGCTATTGGGCGTCTTTAGTGTGGCAGTTCTAAACACTTTTTAATAATGTAAAGTAAACGAGTACGCTAAACCGTGCTCGTTTTTTGGTTTTATCTCGGCTCTTGTTCAATAATGTTTAAAAAGCAAAAAAGGCGGTTGGCTTTTTAGCTGTAGTCGCTTATTCTAGCTGCGTAATTTAGTCATTAAATGTAACTTTAAAGTTTACTAATAATTTATAACTTTCTTCAATCCCCAAAGGTATGCCTCGTTTGAACCACATAGCAAAACAAAAAGCCAACCCTGTATTTTTAGTAGGTGTCGTTTGAAAATACCTAAACGCTTACAGCCATTAGTTGATGATGGTTTTATTGATGAGGTGATCAGCCGGTTAATGAGCGGTAAAGAGGCCGATGTATTTGTAGTCGCCTGTGGTGATGACATTCGCTGCGCTAAAGTATACAAAGATGCCAGTAAGCGCAGTTTTAAAAAAGCCGCCCAGTATCAAGAAGGCCGCAAAGTACGCAGTGGCCGACAAGCCCGTGCTATGGGTAAACGTTCTAGTTATGGCCGCCAATTAGAAGAAGAAATTTGGCAAAATGCCGAGGTTGACGCGTTATCGCGTTTATCCTCAGCGGGTGTTCGCGTACCACAAACCTACGGTTGCATTGACGGTGTATTGCTAATGGAGCTAGTAAGCGATGATGAAGGCGATGTTGCACCACAGCTTGGTGCAGTTGATTTAACCGAGCAACAAGCCATTGAGCAACATACATTAATGATGCACTACATTAAACTCATGCTGTGCGCTGGGATTATTCACGGTGATTTATCGGAGTTTAACGTACTTGTTGATAGCAACGGCCCAGTAATTATTGATTTACCCCAAGCGGTTAACGCCTCTGCTAATAATAGCGCAGAAGCCATGTTTGCCCGTGATGTAAATAACATGCGCCGCTATTATGGCCAATTTGCACCGGCGTTATTACACACGCAATACGCCAAAGAAATGTGGGCACTGTTTGCAGATGCTAACTTAACCCCGCACTCAAAACTCAGTGGCGAATTTGAAGACGATGGCGAAGCTGCAGATGTAGATTCTGTACTTGACGAAATTCAAGCCGCCTTTGATGAAGAGCAAGAACGTAAAGAACGTATTCGTGATGCCGATGAGCAATAACCGGACATTGAAATTGGCTAAATATCGTCGTTAATTGATTGGTTAAACTGCTCTTTGCGC
>NZ_JASDDE010000084.1:0-12356 GCF_030407565.1 Pseudoalteromonas sp. APC 3694 | reverse complement strand
CTAAATACCAAACAGACTGCTGCAAATTTAACCTTGAAAGGTCAACAGACCCTAGATTAATAAAACTAAAAATGGCTCTGATGCGTATGTTCAAGTAGAAAACTTAGAAGGCGTAGTATGAATAAATTAAACCCTAAAAAACTGCTTAATAGTAAATGGACAGCGATCCCAGCAATTAATAAGGAAAAACATTTTATTATTGTTGAGGTTGAGTTTGATGAAGACGGCAACGTCATTGAATGTATCACTGAGGCGGTAATGTCAAAAAACCAATACCCAATCCAGTGGCGCGATTTAAAAGATCAACAAAAATGGCTGCAAGGTTGGAAATAAAGCAGACTTTGTAAAACACATTGCTCACGCTCATAGCCATTATGAGTATGAGCGACTAGTTTATTGATTTTTAGAGCAACACATTGCTAGCGACTCTTCTCTTATACAGCTTTTTTCATCCCAATTCGCCATTTGGCAACAAAACGATAGTTTTTAATTCGCTCTTAAAAAATTTTTATAAAAATAATAGAAATATTATTTTAGTTATTATATTTCAATACGTTATATGTACTATTTTATACCGTTAAAGTAAGTATGTCGGATGTGTTCAGAGTCGGTTTATTCTCATAACTGCTCTAAACATGATTTTTCCAGTTTTTTCATTCCCATGTCTCTTTTTATTATAATTTAACTTATTGATTTTAAATGTTTATTTATTTCAGCCCCTGTGGCTGTTGCTAAAAAGCAACAAAATCATGGTTTATTTTTATCAAAATACTTCAAAATCGTTCTAAATACATGTTTTTAAATAACTTTAAAAACATGGCATCGAAGTTGTAATACCTAAGCTGTATTTAGCAAAAACGTGATAAAGCATATCGCTTTTATCGCACAACCTAATGAAGGAATTACATTATGAAAACACTTAAATCAACACTGGTACTAATGGCTTTAGCTTCTTCATCAGCGGCTTTTGCGGCAACCGATTTTGACACTCTTGATGTGGATGGCAACGGCGCTATTAGCCAAGCTGAAGCATCAGTTGACGCCTCACTTATGAGCCAGTTTACTGAGCTTGATACTGACCAAAACGGTGAGTTATCTAAAGCAGAGTTTTCTAAGGCGTAACCAGCTTTAGTGCTCAATACTACCATTGATTCTGAGTTGCCCAAGACAACCTAAATAGGCAAGGGAGCCTATGACAAAGAATCGCAAGGATATGAGGTTGATAGTTTTGAGCCAATTATTTTTTATTTGACGAACATTGCACACTTTGAAGGATTATATTATGAAAAAGTTACAATCAACACTGGTATTAATGGCGCTTGCTTCTTCATCTGCAGTATTTGCAAGCACAGACTTTGAAACGCTTGATGTAGATGGCAGTGGCACCATCAGCCAAGCAGAGGCATCGGTTGCTGCTGAGCTTATGGAGCAGTTTGCAGAGCTAGATGTAGATGGTAATGGTGAACTTTCTAAAGACGAATTTTCAGCGTACTAGTTTCCCTTAAGGATCTTTGAAAAGGACTTCTTACCATTTTAATTAAGGCATTTAGCCTAAGGATTAATTATGAAAACATTTACTAAAACACTCGCTTTAATAGCACTTGCTTCATCTTCAGCGGCTTGCTGCGGTTGACTTTGATTCTTTCGATACTGATGGCGACGGCGTTATTAGCCAGTCTGAAGCACAAGCTAACTCACAACTAGCTCAATTATTTGATGATTTAGATGTTGATAGCAACGGTGAGCTTTCAAAAGAAGAATTCGCAAAAATTCAGTAATTACATTACGGATGAAAGCGTTTATGTAATTTATAAACGAGACATAAAAAGCAGCTAAGTAGTAAATACTCAGCTGCTTTTTTGTGCGTGGCGAGAAATAGTGTGTGCAGTTGTCACTAAAATAGTGCAATGGCATCAATGTATTTAATTTAATCTATTGATTTTTATATTCTTTAATTCTTGGTTTTAAACTTGCTTAGCTGTTGATTAGGGTATTTAAGGAGCCTAACTATGGCGAGAATGAGTTATATAAGTAGTGTTGAGCGCTATAACGAATATGAGCAGATAATACATAGCTTATTAGAATCAATTTTAATGAGTATAGATGACGGCATCGCTAATAATCGTGATATGCGCTATTTAACAAAGCATTATCCTTTTTTAGAATTACAATACTGTTTGGACGAGAAGGGCTCACAACAGGGCAATAACGTTTGTTTTAAACGTGCCTACAATAAAAAATTAGCACAGAGAGGCAATAATCAGGATTTAAGTGAGCGGCCTTATTTTTTAAATGTAAAAGCCTGTAATGCTATTTGTTTTACTGCGCCTTATATTTCTATTGCGACCAACCATTTATGTATATCTGCGATTAAAGAATTAAACAAACCTATCAATAATCAACATTATTTAGTTGTTGATGTAAGTTTAACGCAGCTTATTGAGTTTGTGATGGGTGATACCGCACGTGCGACTATGTCACCTTATTTTAAAGCAGGTTATGGCATTATTGTGGCGTGCTTATTTAGTTTGGTGCTTTTTTTACTCAACATCGTATTTATCGACATCTATGAATTAATAACTCACGTAAATAGTTCGTCCGATCCCCTAGAACCCTTTAGCATCATTATTTATATCACGTTAGCATTGGCTGTTTTTGATCTTGGCAAAACAATTCTTGAAGAAGAAATCCTCATGCATAAAGATATTTTTAGACACTCATCAACACGACGAACCATTACCCGGTTTATCTCTACCGTGTTAATTGCTATATCAATTGAAGCACTACTCACTATGTTTAAAGCCGCATTAGGGCAATCAGAGTATTTAATGCCAGCTATAGCGATGATGCTTGCAGTGGTGGGACTTTTAATTGCTTTAGCGATATATGTGTATTTAGGGGCAAAAGCTGAAAAATTGCTTACACAGGCACGGGTAAAACTAAAATCCTCCGAGTAGGAGGATTTTAAGTAGTAATGTTTAATTGTATTTATTGTTTGTCAGCGGTGCGTTTGGCTTTAAAGTCAGACTCGCTTGTCCATTTTGGCCAATCACCGTTATTCGCCAGTTGTGAGGCTATATCAACAATCAGTTCTACATCTTGTTTTACCCCACCTAATGACCAATCAGCTGAGTAATCGTCAGCTTCTTTATGGTATTTATGAGTGATGTAGTCAGGATCGGTATCACCTAGGCTCATAAACAGTAAGCTTGGCACACCTTGTTTGGCGAGTGAAAAATGATCCGATCTAAAAAATAAGCCATTTTGCGCACGAGGATCCAGTTTAACTTGACGTCCTTGCGCGTTTGCGGCTTTAGCTAAATAGTGTTCCATAGTCGAGAGGTCTTTACCGTACTGTAAAATATAGTCGGTGCTATCGAGTACGTTCATCCCATCAATATTTAGTAGGGCAATCATATTCTTTGTTGGGATCAGGTCACCAGAGGCAAACTGCGCTGAACCTATTAAACCGGTTTCTTCGGCGGTGAAGTTGGCAAAAATAATCGAGCGTTTAAACGGTGTTTGCTGATGCATTTTTTGCATTATTCGAGCAATCTCAAGGGTGGCCGCGGTGCCTGATGCGTTATCAACGGCGCCATTATAAATTTTAGGACCGCTGTCGGTTTGTTTAGTGCCAAAGTGATCCCAATGGGCACTAATAACGATGTATTCATCTGGGCTTTCACTGCCTGTGATTTTTGCGACCACATTATGTGATTTTGCATGTGACACTTCGTTTTTAAATGCAAGGGTTGCTTTTAAATTCAACGCTTTAGCTTGAAATTGCTCACTAAGTGCTTGTTGTTTTAATTGTTGGTAATTTAAGTGTGCTGATGCAAATATTTGCTCGGTGGCATCGAGTGTTAGCCAGCCCATAACGGGCAATTCAGATGCATTGAGGTTGTTATCCATTAGACTGTATTTAGTGCCGGTATTTGAGCTTTCAACTACCCCCCAAGGGTATGCGGCAGGAGCTGTTTCGTGAACAATAAATACCGCTTTAGCGCCTTGGCGCGCGGCTTCTTCATATTTATAAGTCCAACGACCATAATAAGTCATGGCATTACCAGTAAATAACGTATCGTCTTGAGTGGCAAAGCCCGGATCGTTTACCAGCACAATAACGGTTTTACCGGTTACATCAATATTGGCGTAGTCGTTCCAGTTATATTCAGGGGCATTTATACCATAACCGACAAAGACCACATCAGAACTGCGAACATCAATAACTGGCTGCAATTGTTTAGTACGAGCAGTAAAGTCTTTACCCGCTTTAAAGCTTAAATCACCCATGGTCAATTGCATGTTTTGATCTGCGGTGATCATGGCCATTTTAACCGGATGTAAAAAATCACCGTTATAGGCACCAGTTAACCCTATGGCTTTGTATTGTTCACTCAAATAGCCAACGGTTTTTACTTCACCCAATGTTAATGGACCGCGGCCTTCAAAGTCATCAGAGGCAAGGGTTTTAATATGCTGTTTTATATTATTTAAACTAACGCCCGGACTGTTTTCGAGCGAGGAAGTGGGGGTTGCAGACTCTGAGCAACCCGTTAGTACAATAACTAAAAAAAATGTGATGGTTTTTATATAAGACATAATAAGTTAGGAAATAATATTTTTTTCGACTATAACCCCAAACAATAACACAATGCGAATTTTTATCCATTTTAAACCTATTTTTATGCAGCTTACCTCTTTGGCCCTTTACCCATTAATCGCCATTAGGTAAGTTAAAAATAATAACAAAAGGGATATGTAATGAAGCAATTTAATCGTCGGGATTTTTTAAAGGCAGCCAGTGTAGCTGCCGCTGCTGGTGTGGTTAGTGGCTGTGCATCTAGTGGCAGTGTTCATACTAGCGCGCCTATGCAACAAGGGCGCTCCGTTATCGGTTTGGTCGCACCTAAAATGGATGTGGTGAGAGTAGGGTTTATTGGTGTGGGTCAGCGCGGGTTTGGCCATGTAAAGCGTATGAGCCACATTGAAGGCACTCAAATAGTGGCTATTTGCGATACTCATACAGAGGTTTTAGAACGTGCCGCTAATTATTTAGTTGATACGGGAGTGGCAAAGCCTGCATTGTATAGTGGCAGTGAGCGCGCTTATCAACAAATGCTCGAACGACAAGACATTGATATTGTGATTATTTCAACACCATGGGCATGGCATGCCCCAATGGCTATCGATACCATGAACAGCGCAAAACATGCTTTTGTTGAAGTGCCTCTAGCACTGACTGTTGATGAAATGTGGCAAATTGTCGATACCGCAGAGCGTACGCAAAAAAACTGCATGATGATGGAAAATGTTAACTACGGACGCGACGAGTTAATGGTATTAAACATGGTACGCCAAGGTGTATTTGGGGAGCTGTTACATGGCGAAGCGGCGTATATTCATGAACTGCGCTGGCAAATGAAAGAGCTTGAGCACAAAACAGGCTCATGGCGAACGCAGTGGCATGCAAGACGTGACGGTAATTTATATCCTACGCATGGATTAGGGCCGGTATCGCAATACATGAATATAAATCGTGGCGATCGGTTCGATTTTTTAACCTCAATGAGCTCACCTTCACTTGGCCGAAGCGCCTATGCGCAACGTGAGTTTGCTGCCGAACACCCCCGTAACCAGCTCAATTATATTGCCGGTGACATGAACACGACGCTGATTAAAACTCTCAAAGGGCGCAGTATTATGGTGCAGCACGATACGACAACCCCTCGGCCGTACTCACGACATAACTTAATACAAGGCACGAATGGCGTGTTTGCCGGTTTCCCTAATCGTATTGCCCTTGTAACTGGTGACTCAAAAAGTTTTCATGAGTGGGATTATGATATGAGCGCATGGTATGAGCAGTACGACCATCCCTTATGGACAAAAATGGGTGAAGAGGCGCAGCGCAATGGTGGTCACGGTGGCATGGTCGGTTATTTCGCCGTTATCAGCCCAGTCTGTGAGTGAGCGTAGCCGCTCAATAGATATTCCCGATTTTACTCGCGGGGCATGGCAAACCGCACAGCCTTTGGGCATTGTAAGCTAAGCCAAATAAAAAAAGAGCGCATGCGCTCTTTTTTTATTTATTGGTTATGTTTATTAGCTACTTCTCACATTAACCTTGAGTTTAAGCTTTTGACCTGGCTGTAAGTATTTTTGCCCAGCCAAGTCATTCCATTTAATTATCTCGCTCACGGTTAAATTAAACTTAGAGGCTATTCGCGCTAATGAATCACCCCGACGCACTTTATAAGTAATAGTGCGGTTGGTGTTATTAGCTGCCTCTTTAGGCTGATTTGCTGATTTATAAACAACCAATTTTTGATTTAAACGCAGCACTGCATTTTTCTTCAGCTTATTCCACTTAGCTAATTCACCCATAGTGACATCGTATTCGCGGCTTATGTCCCACAATGTGTCGCCACTTTTTACCGTGTGTGATAGCTTAGTACGCAAACTTTTATTAGCGGCCGCGCGTACTTGCTGAGGTAAATGTTCACTGTTAATTTTACCATCTGTTAGCGGCACTAAAATTTGTTGGCCAACACGAATGACGTTTGAATTAAGCTTATTTAATGACTTTATTGCATTGGTGCTAGTGGCAAATTTACTGGCAATTACCGACAGGCTATCACCTTTTTTAACTTTGTATTGTTGCCAGCGAAGACGACTTTTAATGTCAGTTGCAGCCAATTTTTCTGTAAATTGCTCTACTTTATCGGTGGGTATTAATAAAAAGTGTGGACCATCAGGGTCTGTTGCCCAGCGGTTAAATCCAGGGTTTAGTCTGTATAGCTCGGTGAGGGTCATGTCAGCCATGTCGGCTGCCAGCGCTAAATCAATTTGTGACTCAATATTGACCACTTCAACCACTTGCGCGTTAATAATAGGCTTCCATGACACATTAAAATCATCAGCGCGCTTTAATAAATCGGCTAATGCTAATAATTTAGGCACGTAGGCAGTGGTTTCACGAGGTAAATCAAGTGACCAAAAATCGGTAGGTAAATGCTTTTTACGATTCTTTTTAATCGCACGCAGTAAGCGGCCTTCACCTGAGTTATAAGCTGCAATTGCGTTCAGCCAGTCACCCTCAAGGGTTTTGTGTAAGTATGAGAGATAATCAAGCGCTGCGCGAGTTGATTGCACAATGTCGCGACGCCCGTCATACCACCAGTTTTGTTTTAAATCAAAACGCTCGCCGGTTGCTGGCATAAATTGCCAAATACCCGATGCGGTGCGATGCGAGTAGCCATAAGGGTCAAAAGCACTTTCTACTATAGGTAAAAGTGCAATTTCGATTGGCATTTCACGCTTTTCAATTTCTTCAACAATAAAGTGCAAATACGGCTCAGCACGTTTAGAGATACGATCTAAGTATGCTTGATGGCGCGCATAATAGTTACGTTCAGCGACCACTGGGCGATTTTGGGGAATATCGATAGATAATTGGTAACGAATACGCTCCCAAACATCGTCAAACACAGGGGCTTCCTCTTCGATATCGTTCACTTGTTGATATTGCGCGTTCATCATCAGCGCCGTGTTAATATCGTTTGGGCTTGCGCCTTCAAGTTGGTCTTGTGCCTGATTTTGTGAATCTGTGTTTAACGTTGTCAGAGTTTGACAGCCGCTTAGCGCCATCGCTAAGACCAATAAAAGAGGAGATTTATTCATAAATACCAATACTTAGGGTAAAAAACTCGGCGAATACTACCCATAATGAGTCAACATTGCCACTTATGACCGTTAAAAGTTCCAAACAAATATGATTAGAAAATGTTAACTTGTTGTTTGTTAACTAATCGTTTTTTATTCTTGTTATTAAGACACATTTAACCTTAACAGAGCAACAGGCCCTAATTAAAAATGATCTTTGAACTTTCTCAGACTAGCAAAGTTTTCCCAAGGTTCATTGTTTTTTGTAACTAAACAATATGTTTTTGGTATTAATTCTGTAATGTTTGGCAAATTGCTACGCATAAAAGGATTAATTTTCAGCTCATGGCCTATGGTACTTGGCAACGTTATTTCATCTTTATTACGCAATTCATCCACTTGCTGGCTGTAAGCGAGTAACTCGGGGTTTCGTGGCTCAACCGCTTTTGCAAACGCCAAATTCGCCTGGGTGTATTCATGAGTGCAATACACTTTGCAATCACTCGGTAGTGCACTAAGTTTATTAAATGAATGCCACATTTGTTCTGGAGTGCCTTCAAATAAGCGCCCACAACCACCGCTAAATAATGTGTCGCCAGTAAAGGCAAGTGCATCATTAACATAACAAATATGATCGAGTGTGTGGCCAGGCGTGGTGATAATATTAAATGAGGTGCCTAAAACGGTAATCGTTTGGTCTTCATTTAAAGGCTCTGTTATTCCTTTAAATGGACTGTTACTTGGGCCGTAAACCTCAACGTTTGGATACTGTTTTACTAATTGGGCAACGCCATCAGTGTGATCATAATGATGATGCGTTATTAAAATACCGCCTAGGGTTAAATTATACTGTGCTAAATGCTCAGTGACCGGCGCAGATTGGCCGGGGTCAACCACCCACGCTTGGTTATTATGCTCGGTGGTTAAGCACCAAATGTAGTTATCAGAAAAGGCTTTAATTGCTTTGACTTGCACCATGTATCGTTGCTCTATAAAGTGGTATTTAATTAATATTATAACGAGCTTATACAATGAAACCAGCCTTTAGTTTTCAAGAAGGACCCAAACCGTTGTCATGGCAGCAGTTTCCGCATGGTGATCATTTACGTTGTGATATAGAACGCAAATTGTCGCCGTGGCTACCGCGTATGTTTGGCTATCATATGCTTAAATTGGGTAATTTAAGTGGCGAGTTAGATACCAGCAAAAGTTCCATTAAGCATCAAGTATGCGTTGCAGAGCCAGGCCCTTATACCGGAGTGGTGGCTGACATAGACGAACTGCCTTTTTATGAGCACAGTATAGATGCGTGCATTATGAGCCATTGTTTAGAGTATCACTCAGATCCGCATCATATATTACGTGAGGCTCATCGTACGCTTATTCCCGGCGGTTATATCGCCATTACGGGGTTTAATCCGTTTAGCTTTTGTGGCTTGGCGCAGTTACTGCCATTTAGTGGTCAAAAACTACCGTGGACAGGGCGCTTTTTTACCCCTGCACGCGTTAAAGACTGGCTTAATTTACTCGGATTTGAAATTGTGGCCGATGAGCGATTTATTTATTCATCGTTGGCACGCGGTAACCGGTTGTCGCGGTTTGCGTTTTGGCGCAGCTTTACCAAGCAATATTTAAAACCTATGGGCAGTGTATATTTGCTGGTGGCACGAAAACGTGTTGCGCCACTTACGCCAATAAAACCTAAGTGGCATGCACGGCCACAATTTGCGCCAATAAAAGGGGTAGGGCTTAGGCAGACCTCAAAGCAACATTATCAGCAAAATAAAAAATAGAGCGATATTGTGGGTTACGGTTGGTAACCTTCATCATCAATTAAGTTGTTGCCGCTGGCCGCATCACGGGCAAGGTCGTCAACAATTTCATTATATTTATGGCCACTGTGACCTTTTACCCATTTCCAAGTAACATCGTGCTCGGCGCAGGCTTTATCGAGACGTTTCCATAAGTCGACATTTTTAACCGGCTTTTTAGCAGAGGTTTGCCAACCGCGTTTTTTCCAATTGGTGATCCACGACTCAATGCCTTGTTTTACGTATTGGCTATCGGTAGTCAGGGTAACAGGGCATGAACGATTAAGTGATTCTAGCGCAACAATGGCAGCTAGCATTTCCATGCGGTTGTTTGTTGTGAGTTTGTAACCTTGACTTAATTTTTTTTCATGGGCTTCATAAATCATAAAAATACCATAACCACCGGGGCCTGGATTACCTAAACACGAACCATCGGTGTAAATCTCTACGGTTTTTTGCACTGTTTTACCTTGATATTATGTACAATAAAGTGATTATAGAAAGATACCAGAGTCAGGCTTAATTCGATATGGCACGCAGACAAATAGTTTTAGATACAGAAACCACCGGCATCGACCCTAAACAAGGGCATCGTATTATTGAGATAGGCTGTGTGGAGCTAATGAATCGTCGGTTAACCGGCAATAATTTTCACGTTTACATAAATCCACAACGCAGCATTGAAGAAGAAGCAATCGATGTTCACGGTATTACCAACGAATTTTTACGTGACAAACCGCTTTTTCGAGATATTGCCCAAGAGTTTTTTGACTATATTAAAGGCGCAGAACTCGTTATTCATAACGCGCCGTTCGATATTGGCCATATGGATAATGAATTTGCGTTATTAAATCAAGGTTATCAAAACACCCATAGTTTTTGTGGGGTACTTGATACCCTTAAAATGGCGCGTGACTTGCATCCAGGACAAAAGAACAACCTGGATGCGCTTTGCCGTCGCTACGATGTTGATAACACTAAGCGGACGTTACACGGCGCCTTACTGGATTCTGAGATTTTAGCCGATGTTTACCTGGCAATGACCGGGGGACAAGTAAAGCTAAATCTAAATCAAAATAAAGATGACTCAAGTGAAGATCAAAAGGGCGGCATTAGGCGCTTAAACAGCGATAGAGCCCCATTGGTTGTTATAGCAGCAAGCGAAGCAGAGCAAAGCGCACATCAATCACGTTTAGACATTGTACAAAAGGAGGGCGGCCATTGTTTATGGCGCGCTGAATAAGGCACTATTATGAAAACGCTATTAGTAGTTTCACTGTGTTTAATCGCCGCGTGCTTCATTCCCGATGCACACAGCGTTAAACAAGTTGAAGAGTTAAAAGGCAGCGGTAAACAAAATGAAATACCGTTACTGGATAACCGTTTTCGTATAGATGACAAAATTGATGAAATAAAATTAATATTTTTTAGACGTCCTGGGTCGCCTGCCGTTATTTTAGTTAGACCCGATGGTACTAAATACTTTGCAACCAATGCGGTAGGAAACACCAGCCTAGATTGGTACGACGAATTAAATTACGATCTAGTGGTTATTCGCAACCCTATGCCTGGGCCATGGCAAGTTATTGGCCAAATAATGCCACAGAGCCGTATTGTTGTAATTGGTGAGCTATCACTTAAGGTTGATCCACTCCCTAAGATTCTTTTTCAGGGTGAAACTGTAAAGGTAACCGGTGAGATTTTAAATGATGGCGAGCCCATTCGCGCTAATCTTTTCAAAGATGCGGTATCGCTCAATGTGAGTTTTGTGAGTACTAATAATGAAAATTTTGAAAATTTTGGAGCGGGCATACAGCAAGCTACTGAATTTAAAGACGATGGCTACGGATTTGATGAAAGTGCAAAAGACGGTGTGTTTACGGGTGAGTTTACCTTAAATTTCACACCTGGCGAGTGGCGCCCTGAGCTTTATATTACCACTGATGTATTAGAGAGGCGGGTGGTTCAAGATCCTATTGTTGTGCATGAGCCGCCTTTTAGTTTTACCTCAGTTGAAGCAACCGATGAGGGGGACGATCACCGTATTACTATAAATATTGATGAAAAGTTATTAAAGCCTGAAACCGTGATCATGCAAGGGAAAATTTATTATCCCAATAATGAAGAGCAAGTATTTTACTTAGACACTAATAACACCGCAGTAAGAGAACTGGCTTTACAAGATTACGGATGGGGACGTTACAACATTGAAATTTCTGTGTTTGGCTCAACAGTAAATGACAGAGAGTTTATGGCTACGTTGCCAACCTATTTATTTGAAATAGAAAGACCGATAGAAGTTATCCCAGAAATTCCAAAAGCGAGCATCATTAAGGAAGAAAATATTCCAGAGCCTGTTATAAAACCAAAAGTAATGGCCACGGGATTAATAGCTAGTTTAATTATTGGTGGGAATTTGGTCATATTATTTATTGGTTGGTTATGTATTCGTGTTTTTGTGCAGAATAAACCAATAAAACTTAAATTGAATTTTGCTTTTTTAAAGAAAAAGAAAGCAACCGAGGCAAAAAAATCAGATCAGCAAAAAACAACTGATGCAAAAAATGGCTCAAAAAATGACAAAACAGGTGAAATTTTAAACCTTTCGATGTCAGATGACTAAAAAACCTGTAAAAAAACAAAAAAGCCCTTGACGAAGTAGGGGCTGGTTCGTATTATTCACGCCGCTGTTAGGGGAGACTCAGACAGCAACGAAAATGCGGAGTGGTAGTTCAGTTGGTTAGAATACCGGCCTGTCACGCCGGGGGTCGCGGGTTCGAGTCCCGTCCACTCCGCCAATTTTCGACAATTTGTAAGTAAAAGCTGGAGTGGTAGTTCAGTTGGTTAGAATACCGGCCTGTCACGCCGGGGGTCGCGGGT
>NZ_JASDDE010000083.1:0-13442 GCF_030407565.1 Pseudoalteromonas sp. APC 3694 | reverse complement strand
AGTGCCACAGAAGTGAATACTTTAGTTGAGTCAATTAGTTATTCACAAGAAGCAGATTTTCGTATCGTTTTAATACATAATGCTACTGCAGATGAAGCTGAGTTGTTAGCTATTCCAATGCAATTTCCAGCTATAGAGTTTCATATAGTCATTAACAAAAAAAACTTAGGGTATGCAGGGGGAAATAACGCAGGGTATGATTATCTTAAAAAAAATAATCTTGAGGGTGACCTAGTTATAATTAATCCTGATGTTACTGTTAGTAAAAATACGTTAGCAGAGCTACAAAGTGCGGCAGCTGAAAAAAAAGTAGCTTTAGTAATGTGTAGAACGCTTGATACCAATGGCTCTCACTTATACGATTTTATTCAATTAAAGGGTTTTATAAATAACTATAAAAAAACGGAGAAAGATATTGTTCAAACGGATTATGCCGCAGGGTCGTGTTTGTATGTTAAACGTACAGTTGTGGGTAGATATGGTTTATTTGATGCAAGTTTCTTCATGTATTGGGAGGAGGTTGATCTTTCTATGCGTTATAAGCAACTAGGCTACCGATCTATTTCTACCACAAAGACTATTATTGAAAGAGCCCCTAATTCATCAGAACGAAGTGCAAACGCTCTATATTACTCGCTTACAAATGCTAGAAAAATAAAGAAAAAGTATTTTTTAAAGGGTTATTACAAGTATATTTTTATGCTATATATTTCATCGGTCAAGTCTGATTTTAAATCATTTAGAACTTCTCAACAAAGGGCCTTTTTTAAAAGCTTATTTAATAGTTTGAGGAATTAAATGAGACTTTCTCTTAACTCCCATTTTGAAGTAAGCTTTATAACTTTTATTGTTTTACAAGGAATGTTCTTTAATTTCCAGTTTTACTTTATTGGTATCGCTGGTGCAAACATCGCTCAACTGTTTCTTATTAGTATCTTTTTATTTGCTATAATAATCTTTGCCCCTAAGCGTAAAATTTTTATTCCTAAAAGTTATTTCTTCTTATTTTTTTTCTATAACATTATGATCTTGTTGTGTACCATTATTAATGTCGAGTACCTAACCTCTGCAACAGGAAGAACATTTTTTATATATGTTTTTGGTTTCTGTGTTTTCATGTTTTTTAATTTATTTGATAGTCATAAATTAGATGGGTTATTTAAGGCTTTGTCATTTACTTTGATTTTACTTGGGGTGGCTCAGTTTATTATACCTGAGCTATTGCCATTGGAGTTGCGGTATGTACCTTCTTTAGTAGAGCCATATCGCCTAGATAGTTTTTGGCTTGGAGGTAATGTCTATTATAAACCTAATGGCGCGGTCGGCAATCCTATTGAATTTGCCGTATTTTGTATTTTAAGCATTTTGTTTATTTTATACAGAAAAGAAAGCATAGGTTGCTTTTCAATATTTGATAAAACCCTTTTAGTGACTTCGTTTACTGCTATTTTGTTTACTCTTTCAAGACTTGGAATTGCTTTAGCGTTAATCGTTTTGATTTTCTATTTCATGCTATCAAGAAGGGCTTTTTATAAAAAAATTGCCTTATTTTCTTTTCTGTTTCTTTTAATAGTTTTATCGTTTGCTTTCAAAGATGATTTTCAGTTAATAAATGCTATTTGGTCACGCTTTGATGGAAGTGATGAGTTGGCTAAAGGCTCAAATTTAGAACACGCTAAGGATTACAAAGCAGTAGTCACATTATTATTAAGCAGCGCCTTTCATTTTTTATTAGGGTATGGTGTAGGTTATAATAATGCCAATAATGTAATAACAGATGGACTTTTATTTATTATAGCCTTGGACTTAGGAATGATAGGTTTAACTCTATTTTCTCTTCTATTAACTTTTCCTGTTCTTATGGTCAATAACATAACAGCATTGAAGTATATCTTATTACTTTTATTTGTATTTTATATTTCTTCTTTTGTTAACTCTGCATTCTTAAATAAAACAGTTTACTTTAGCTTTATGTTTATTGTTTCACACATAATTATTAGGCAAAAGCAGCCAAGTTTAAATGGGTAATATTTTATGAAAGGGTTGTACATTGGTGTTGTTTCCCATGGTCATTTTAACATTATTAAAAAGTTAGGGTGTTTAGCTCATTTATCATTAAATCATATAGAGGTTGGTATACTTGATAATGTTGGTGAAGAAGGTTTTGAGGAGTATTGTAAACAGCACGGTATTGATTATCTAAAAAACAGTGTTGCTAAAGGGTTTGGTGAAAATAACAATATCTTATTTAATTATGCTTATAAACAAGGTTATTTAGACGAAAGTGGGTACTTTTTAGTTTTAAATCCCGATGTAGCTATTGCTTTCAATATGCTACAAAACCTTGTAGATAAAGCATACAAATGTAGGGATGAACTTGTAGCTATTAATTTATTTAAAAATAGTGAGTTTACCGAATCAGACCCATCAGTACGTAATTTTCCAGGCTTCATTGACTTTGCTAAATCACTACTGTTAGGTGTAAACCCAACGTTACTTGATAAGTCTGTCATTAAGGAAAGAACTACTGTTGATTGGGCTGCCGGCTCATTTTTACTCATAAAAGCTGCGGTTTATAAGCGCCTAAATGGTTTTGACGAGCGTTATTTTATGTATTGTGAGGATCTAGATATTTGTTGGCGGGCAAAGCATAGTTTGGGCGTGAATTTATATTTCTACCCAGAAGTAAAAGCACTACATCAAGCTCAGCATGCTAACAGGAAGATAATTTCTAAACATTTTTTTTGGCATATAAAAAGCGTCTTCAGATACCTGCTTTTAAAAAAGTAAGTTAGCTTTATACGGCTATTTATTGCAGCACCCCCTTTCAATTTTCTATTTTAGGTCAATATAAATGAAAGTTTTATTTAAAAACCGTTTTGATGCGTTTACTTCAGTCGGCGGTGATACTGTACAAATGCTAAATACTAAACGTGAACTTGAAGCACTTGGTATTGAAGTGGATATTGATTTAGGAATTACTCGTAATGTAAAACAGTATGATATAGTCCACGTTTTTAACCTGATGCGCTCATATGAGGGATCATTAGCTATATGGCAAGCAAAAGCGGCTAGTGTCCCAGTTGTTTACTCAAGTATTTATTGGGATTTTAGTGAGTTTAATAAAGTGGGGCGACAATCTCAGCTGCATAACTTTTTACATGAACATTTTTCAGAATTTACTGTTGAAAAGTTCAAAGAATCAGTTCGAGGTATCAGAGAGGGGAATGCTTTATCTTATACCCGTTATATGTTATCAACTTTTAAAAAGACATTAGAAGAAGTGGACTTATTCCTACCTAACTCTGTTAATGAAGGTGAATTGATTAGAACAAGAATATTACCCAATGCGCAATACCATGTTGTGCATAATGCTGTAGATAGTGGCATCTTTAATTTACAAAAAGGTCAAGCTAGGAATCAAAAAGCACTTACAGTCGCAAGATTAGATCCTCGAAAAAATGTTGATGCAATTATTAAGTCTAAACTATTACTAGAGGTTGATATATTTGGTGCAAAAGCTCCGAATCATAGTATTTATTACGATAAGTTATTAGAGAGCAAACCTAAAAATATTTCTTTTAAGGGAGCCATTGATAATGCGGAGCTGGCAACAATTTATAACCGTTACTCTATGCATATTTTGCCTTCTTGGTTAGAAACCCCTGGCTTATCTCAGCTTGAGGCTGCTGCTTGTGGATGTAATATAGTGTCTACAGATAGAGGATCTGCAAGTGAGTATTTTGGGGCTTTTGCAGAGTATTGTGACCCGAGTAAACCTGAGACAATAAAGCATGCTGTTGAACGTGTTATAAATAACACGCGGGAGCCAAAAGCGATGAGCGAATTCGTGTTAGATAACTACACCTGGAAAAAAACAGCTGCTCAAACACTTATGGCATACAAGTCAGTATTAGGAGAGAAGTAAATGAGTTATACAAGAAAGGAACTTGCTAACTTTATTGTTAAAAAGTTACAACTTCACATGGATAAGTTAACAGACAGTTATTCTTCAATGTCTAAAATACAACATTTTTATATTGATGATTTATTGCCAGAAGATTTAGCGGCTGCGATATACAATGCTTTTCCTGAACCAAAATCAATGTCATTGAATAAGACATTGAGAGAGTACAAATATATAGCGGCTCAAATGGACCAGTATGATCCCGTATTAGAAGAAATTATCTATGCTTTTCAAATGCCTGAGGTTGTTGCTCTGATAAGCAAAATAGTGGGTAAAGATGATTTATTTCCAGATGATAAGTTATATGCAGGTGGCATATCCTTGATGGGGGAGGGCCATTATTTAAACCCACATCTAGACAACTCACATGATAAAGAGCGAGAATTATGGCGTGCATTTAATTTATTATATTATGTATCACCTGATTGGAAGCTTGAAAATGGAGGAAATTTAGAACTCTGGCCTGATGGAGTTAAGGGCAATTCTATTACGTTAGAAAGTAAATTTAATCGTTTAATTGTGATGGCTACTCATAACAACTCATGGCATTCAGTGTCTCCTATTAAAGTAGATAGAACACGCTGCTGTGTTTCTAACTATTACTTTGCTACTAACCCAGTAGATGCGGAAGACTCCTTTCATGTAACTTCATTCCGAGGTCGCCCAGAGCAAAAGATTGTTGATATTTTACTAAGAGGGGATGCTAAAGTTCGTAACTTAATCCGTAAGCTATTTACAAAAGGGATAAAAGAAACATCTCATTACTATAAGAAAGAAGATTAGAACGTTTGTTATTTTAACGCTTCAATTCTTAAAAAACTCGAAAGGTACAAAATGCATAAAGGAATTATATTAGCCGGTGGAAGTGGCACACGTCTTTACCCACTGACAAAAGTTGTTAGCAAGCAACTTATGCCTGTTTATGATAAGCCTATGGTTTATTATCCGCTTGCTACACTAATGCAAGCTGGCATTCAAGAGATACTGATTATTTCAACACCCAATGAAATTCATCGCTTTGAGGAGCTCTTAGGTGATGGCTCAAACTTCGGTGTGTCGATATCTTATCAAGTTCAACCAAGTCCTGATGGTTTAGCGCAAGCTTTTATATTGGCTGAAGAGTTTTTAGATGGCGCTCCTGCGGCATTGGTGCTTGGTGATAACATGTTTTATGGACATGACTTGGTGAAGTCACTAAAAAATGCTAATGCACAACAAAGCGGCGGAACTGTATTTGGCTATCATGTTTCCAATCCTAAATCTTACGGTGTTGTTGAGTTTAACGACTCAGGTATGGCTATTTCTATTGAAGAAAAACCTGTTGAGCCTAAGTCTAACTACGCCGTTCCAGGTTTATACTTTTTTGATGAGCGCGTAGTTGAATTTGCTAAAAATGTTAAACCATCGGCTCGTGGTGAACTGGAAATCACTGAAGTTATTGATCAGTATTTGAAAGCAGGTGAGTTAAAAGTTGAAATTATGGGCCGTGGTACAGCTTGGCTTGATACGGGTACTCATGACGATTTACTCGCAGCAGCGCAATTTATTGCCACTATTGATAAGCGCCAAGGCTTAAAAGTTAACTGTCCTGAGGAGGTTGCTTTCCGCAATGGTTGGCTAAGTGCGGATAAACTGCGAGAAATAGCACAGCCTCTGCGCAAGAGCGGCTATGGTGAATATTTATTAAAACTAATCGATGAGCGTATATTTTAATGAATTATATTGATACAGCTATACCTGACGTTAAAATTATTGAACCAAATGTGTTCGGTGATGATCGTGGTTTTTTTATGGAAACATTTCGCGTTGATGAATTTACTGTACATTGTGCTGAGCGCAGTTTCGTGCAAGATAATCACAGCAAATCTAGCCACGGAATACTTCGCGGTTTACATTACCAAACTCAAAACACTCAAGGTAAGTTAGTACGTGTTACGTCGGGCGAAGTGTATGATGTTGCGGTTGATATGCGCAAATCATCATCTACTTACGGCCAGCATGTTGGTGTAGTGCTTTCTGGTGAAAATAAACGTCAGTTATGGGTGCCAGAGGGTTTTGCGCATGGCTTTTATGTGATGAGTGACTCGGCAGAGTTTGTTTATAAATGTACAGATTATTACGCGCCAGAGTACGAAGTTTCGTTATTGTGGAACGATCCTGCCTTAAATATTCAGTGGCCGTTGGTTGATGGTAAAGCCCCTTTATTAGCTTCAAAAGATGAAGCTGGGCTTTTATTTAAAGATGCGCCAACATTTGCCTCTAAGTTTGAGTGAATGCATACTTTATGAAAATAATCGTTATAGGTAAGTCGGGGCAATTGGCTTGGGAGTTAAGTCAGCTTATACCCCCTGAACATGAAATAGTTTGTTTAGGGCGCAATGATATTGCTCTGCAAAGCGTTACAGCAATAACAGAATGTTTACAGCAGCAAAAAGCCGGTGGTGTTATTAATGCTTCTGCCTATACTGCAGTTGATAAGGCTGAAAGTGATGTTGATAATGCCTATGCGCTTAATGCCAATGCAGTAGGTAATTTAGCACAGGCCTGTAAAACGCTAGCAGTGGCTTTTGTGCATATATCTACCGACTTTGTTTTTCATGGTGATAAAGGTGTGCCATATTTACCTGATGATGAAATAAATCCATTAGGAGTTTATGGTGCTAGCAAAGCCCAAGGCGAGCAGTTAATCACCAAGCTTTACCCTGAGCGAAGCTGTATTATTCGCACCTCTTGGGTGTATTCAACACACGGTAATAACTTTGTAAAAACTATGCTGCATTTAATGCGCACTAAACCTGAGCTTGGTGTTATTAGTGATCAAATAGGTTCACCTACTTATGCTAAAGGGTTAGCAAAAGCTTGTATGGCGAGCTTAGCAAATGCTGTTACTGGTATTCACCATTACACCGATACTGGCGTTGCGAGCTGGTTTGATTTTGCTGTTGCGATTCAACGTATTGGTTTTGAACTTGGCTTGTTAGATAAAATAATACCAATAAAACCTATTACTACCGAACAATACCCAACACCTGCTAAACGCCCGAATTACAGCGTGCTAGATAAAAGTAGTTTAACGAATGCTTTGCCTGAACTTACCTTTAGTCATTGGCAAGCAGAATTACACACTATGATGACTGCTTTAAAAGCTGAGAAGTTTTAGTTTTATCACATTAACTTAACGTTAGAACGTAGTGTTTATATAGAGAATTATTATGAAAAAATTATTAGTTACAGGTGGTGCTGGTTTTATTGGCGCTAACTTTGTTCATTATTGGATGAAGAAATATACAGCCGACAAAGTTGTTGTACTTGATGCACTAACTTACGCAGGTAATATTGCTAATTTAGACAGTGTTAAAAATGAAGCTAACTTTACTTTTGTGCACGGTAACATTTGCGATCAAGCGTTAATTGAAAACTTATTGATTGATCACGGTATTGATACTTTAGTTCACTTTGCAGCAGAGTCGCATGTTGACCGCTCGATTACAGGGCCTGATGCTTTTATTGAAACTAATATTCTCGGTACCTATAGCTTGCTTAAAGCCGCTAAAAAAGTGTGGTTAGATGGAGAAAGGGTTTTGGAAGGGCATCGTTTCCATCATGTATCTACCGATGAAGTGTATGGCACGCTTTCACCTACCGACCCCGCTTTTACAGAGGATACGGCATACGCACCGAATTCACCTTATTCTGCTAGTAAGGCAGCAAGTGACCATTTAGTACGTGCATATCATCATACTTATGGTTTAAATGTAACGACAAGTAATTGTTCAAATAACTATGGTCCGTTTCATTTTCCTGAAAAATTAATTCCGTTAGTGATTACCAATATTTTGCATGATAAAGCCTTACCTATTTACGGTGATGGCCAACAAATACGTGATTGGCTATACGTTGAAGACCATGCATATGGTATCGACTTAGTATTAAAAAAAGGCAGAATTGGTGAAAACTATAATATTGGTGGTGATAATGAGTGGGCCAATATTGATATAGTAAAAACAATATCAAAGTTAGTTGAACAAGAATTTGTGAAAAATAAAGAGCTGGCCAATCGTTTTCCAAATGCAAAAGCAGCGATGGCACAAAATACAGAGTCACTTATTACTTATGTAAAAGACAGACTTGGGCATGATCGGCGTTATGCTATTGATGCCACTAAAACTAACAACGAATTAAGCTACCAACCAAAAGAGTCTTTTGAAACAGGCATTGCAAAAACCGTTACTTGGTATTTGAACAATGAGCAATGGTGGCAGAGCGTGATGGATGGCTCGTACCAAAACTGGATAGCTGAGCAGTACTCATAAATTAGTTAACTCATTGGGATAAGCTATAATTTACCCCACATTTATACAAGTAGTGCGAATAATTTAATAAAGTGTAACAACTGCAAATAGCCTATAAATTGTACTAATTGTTAACAGACAGGAACTCTGATGTTTTTAGATCTACTTTTTACCTTCTTCATTGCCTTCGCAATTTTATTTTTAATGCGTAAAGTTGCGCGCAAAGTAGGCCTACTCGATAAACCATCAGGGCGAAAGCTGCATTCAGGTAATATCCCGCTTGTTGGTGGGATCTCTATATGTATTACTATTATACACTATATATACTCACACCCAGGTATGATTAACCATGCCAATTTATACATGCTTTGTATATGTGGTTTAACGGCTGTTGGCGCATTGGACGACCGCTTTGATTTAAGTGTAAAAATACGTATGTTAGTACAAGCGCTCATATCTATAGCGATGATTTATTTTGCTAATGCCGAGATGCATAGCTTAGGAAACTTATTAGGCTTTGGTGTTATTGAGCTTGGAATGTTTGGTTCTTTGATCACAATATTTGCGGTAATAGGCTGCATTAACGCCTTTAACATGGTTGATGGCATTGACGGCTTGTTAGGTGGTTTATCCATCGTCACATTTGGCAGCGTGGGTATATTGTTGTTTCTCTCTGGTGAGCAAAGCTTAAGTTATTTGTGTTTATTGCTCGTTGTTTGCATGATCCCATATATTTTAATGAACTTAGGGCTAGTAGGCCATAAACGAAAAGTATTTATGGGCGACGCAGGTAGCATGATGATTGGTTTTACCGTTATTTGGTTGCTAATTGGTGCAAGCCAAGCTGAGGGTAACCCGATGATTCGCCCGGTAACTGCATTATGGCTTATTGCTGTGCCACTAATGGATATGGTTTCAATAATGATACGTAGGGTTAAACAAGGTAAATCACCTTTTAAACCCGACCGCGATCATTTACACCATATTTGCCAGCGCTTAGGTTGCTCATCTTTACAAACATTGACACTAATCTGTTTAACTGCATCATTGTTTGCTGGTATAGGTATTGTCGGTGAAATACTATTATTACCAGATTACATTATGTTTTATGGGTTTATAATCTTATTTGTTATTTACTTAGCTTTGTTAGCAAATCACTCTACAGTGACCAACTTTATTAGGCGTAAACTCAATTTACCAGAGTTGACATTTAAGAGTTAACTTTATTTAAGAGCCGAAATTTTCGTATCATTGGTGATTTGTAGCGTTACAAAGCGGCATTATAGAGAGAATTGATGTTATGGATTTTTATTCTAAACGTTTTTTAATTCCTTACCATGTTTATACATTTTAGTGTTGATAATATTAGTTTATTGGGTTGATAAAGTAAAAAATAGGATATTTTATGAGTAATACAGTTGTATATGTTTCGGGAACGTTTGATTTATTCCACAGTAATCATTTAAAAATGATTACTTATGGTAGAGGTTTAGGTGACACTTTAATAGTGGGTGTGAGTACAGACGAGCTCGTATGCTCATATAAAAAACCACCTGCAGTACCATTTGAAGAGCGAATAGCTATTGTTGAGGGTCTTAAAGGCCCTGATGTTGTAATACCGCAACGCACCTTAGATCATCATGAGACAATTGAAAACCTAAATATAGATGTTTTTGTTATTGGAGATGATTGGAAGGGGAAGTACGATTACTTAAAAAAACAAGGTGTTAAAGTTTTTTATTTTCCTTACGGGGCTGGAGTTAGCTCGACGAATTTAAAGAAAAAAATATATGACGAATATAAGAAGCTTATTGAGTCAAGTGATGTACATCCAATTCCAGAGCCTAAGTCATGAAAGTTTTAATAACAGGTGGTAACGGGGACTTAGCTAGTTTTTTATCGGATGAGCTCAATCGCTTGGGTTATCTAGTTGATGCCCCAAATAGGCTGGAGTTAAATGTTAGTGAACCAAGCTCTGTAGAAATGTACTTTAAAGATAAAAAATATGATGTTGTCATTAATGCTGCTGGAACTCTATACTCAAGCTTAATTGCTGATTCAGATCCTCGTTTATGGATAAAGGATATCGAAGTAAACTTGATAGGAACTTATTTAGTTTCGAGAATGGCTATAAAAGAAAATGCTGCTGTTCAGCTATTCAATATAGCGTCCACAGCTGCTTTTAATAATTATAAAGATTGGACCTCTTACTGCTCAGCTAAAGCTGGAGTTGTAACATTATCTAAAGGTCTTCACCTAGATGGTTATAATATTAATGTTTTTTGTCCAGGAGCAATTGAGACTAAATTACGTTCAAGTCTAACTATTAATAACCCTAATGTTATGACTATAGAAGAGGGGGCTGCTCCAATTTTAAAAGCATTGCTAGAAGGAGATAACGGTAAGCTATACTTCTATAGGAAGCATGAGTACAGGGAAGAGTTACTTCCAAATTAATATTTAGTATTTTATGGTCGGTGCTGGTGGCGAAATACAGCTAACAGATGCGATTGATACGTTAATGGAAAGCGAAACGGTAGAAGCGTTTCATATGAGCGGCCGCTCACACGACTGTGGCGACAAACTCGGTTATTTAAAAGCAATTGTAGAATACAGCATGCGCCATGAAACTTTGGGTGATGAGTTTACTGAATATATGAAAGAGTTGGTTAAAGGGTAACGGGCGACGGGCATCGGGTAACGAGCTACGAGCGACGAGCTTCAGGCCTCCAGCCTAGAGCTTCGAATTAACCAGTTGGGCTAATGGTTTTATGTTCTCATTTACTCCTCATTCACTTCTCTTTGTGCAAAAAGATCTTGAAGAGATTTTATTTACCACAGAGGGGGCAGAGCACACAGAGAAAATGATTAAAAACATGTTTTATTTGCTTTGTCTTCTCTGTGTAGCGCGAAGCGCCTCGGTGTACTCTGTGGTAAGAATGTTTTGTAGGCGGGGCTTTATGCCGCGCATTTTTTTAAGGTGCGAGGTGCGAGCGTCGGGTTATGAGCTTCGGGCGGCGGGCTACGAGCCTCGAGCCTAAAACCTCGCACCTCAAACCTAGAGCCTAGACCTAAACTCATATTAAGGAATTTAAATGAAAATTGCCGTAGTAGGCACAGGGTATGTTGGCATTTCGAACGCTATGTTACTAGCGCAACATAACGAAGTGGTTGCGCTTGATATAGATGAAAAAAAAATAGCGCTTTTAAATAATAAAAAATCACCAATAGTAGATACCGAAATTAGTGAGTTTTTAAAACGTAGTGATTTAAATTTTACTGCCACTACTGATATGAATGTAGCATATAAAAATGCAGACTTTGTGATTATTGCCACGCCTACTGATTATGATGTAGAAAATAACTTTTTTAATACCAGCTCGGTTGAGGCCGTTATTAAAGATGCTACAGCGCATAATTCAAGTGCTGTTTTAGTAATTAAATCGACAGTACCAGTTGGCTTTACGCAAAATATTAAAACAGAATTAAATGTAGATAATTTAATATTCTCGCCAGAGTTTTTACGTGAAGGTAAAGCTTTGTACGATAATCTGCACCCATCACGAATTGTTGTTGGCGAGCAAAGTGAGCGTGCTGAAGTGTTTGCTAATTTACTTAAACAAGGCGCCATAAAACAAGATATTGAAGTGCTTTTTACCGATTCTACTGAGGCGGAAGCGATTAAATTATTTTCAAATACATATTTAGCAATGCGTGTTGCTTACTTTAATGAGTTAGACAGTTATGCTGAGGCACATGGGTTAAGTAGCAAGCAAATTATACAAGGTGTTAGTTTAGATCCCCGTATAGGTAACCATTATAACAACCCTTCGTTTGGCTATGGCGGTTATTGTTTACCTAAAGATACCAAACAACTACGCGCAAATTATGCTGACGTACCTAATAATATTATTGGTGCAATTGTTGACGCTAATACTACACGCAAAGATTTCATTGCAGCTTCTATCCTAAAACGAGACCCTAAAGTAGTTGGTATATACCGATTAGTGATGAAGTCTGGTTCTGATAACTTTAGAGCCTCATCTATTCAAGGAATTATGAAGCGTATAAAAGCTAAAGGGATTGATGTTGTTGTTTATGAACCAGTCCTTGAAGAGAATGAATTTTATCATTCCCGTGTAATTAAAGATTTAAATGAATTTAAGCAAATATCAGATGTCGTAATTTCTAACCGTATGGTTGATGAGCTAAGTGATGTTGCAGATAAAGTATATACACGTGATTTATTTGGTAGTGATTAAAATACAGATTAAAGGTAACGAGATTTGAGCTTCGGGACACGGGCTTAAAACTTCTTTTAAAAGGTTTAAAATGAAATATTTAGTAACAGGCGCAGCTGGCTTTATTGGTAGTGCGGTTGTAGAAAAACTAACCTCTGCTGGTCATGAAGTGGTTGGTATTGATAACTTAAATGATTACTATGACGTTAACCTTAAACTTGCACGCCTTGATCGTATAAAGCATGAGCAATTCGAGTGCAAAAAGGTTGATTTAGCAGACCGTCCAGCAATGGCTAATTTATTTGAGCAAGAGCAGTTTGACCGTGTAATTCATTTAGCGGCACAAGCGGGTGTACGTTATTCAATTGAAAACCCACATGCTTACGCTGATTCTAACTTAGTCGGTCATCTGAATATTCTTGAGGGTTGTCGCCAAACGAATGTTAAGCATTTAATTTATGCCTCGTCTAGCTCGGTGTATGGCTTAAACACTAAAGTGCCATTTGAAACGTCTGACCCTGTTGATCATCCTGTATCGTTATATGCGGCAACCAAAAAAGCCAATGAGTTAATGTCACATAGCTATTCTCATTTATATGATATTCCCACTACAGGGCTGCGCTTTTTTACAGTGTACGGCTCGTGGGGGCGCCCAGATATGGCGCCATTTATTTTTACTAAAAAAATACTTGATGGCGACACTATCGACATTAATAACAATGGCGATATGTGGCGTGATTTTACCCATGTAGATGATATTGTTGAAGGTGTTGTTCGCATTGCAGATGTAGTACCAGCTAAAAATGCTGATTGGAGTGTAGAGGCTGGAACGCCTGCCAATAGCTCCGCGCCGTATTCGGTTTATAATATTGGTCATGGTTCACCAATTAGGGCGTGTTGATCTTTGTGGTATGAAAAACAAACAGCATGAAGATAAGGTAT
>NZ_JASDDE010000082.1:0-14009 GCF_030407565.1 Pseudoalteromonas sp. APC 3694 | reverse complement strand
GCCGCGATTAAACCGCCCCTAGTTTGAACAAATTTTAATCCGCAAAGGTCAACAGGCCCTAGGCTTATTTATTTTTATTCGGCGACTAACTGCTCGCTACGGTAAAAACCACTAGGCTTACTCAACAAGTTTACTAGTTCAGGTAACACGTCATCCATAGTTTGTTTCAGCTTCCATGGTGGATTTATCACTATCATTCCAGAGGCGGTCATACCATGTACTTCTGTATCTGCTTCGGTACCTAATTCAAATAATTGAATATTTTTAATTCCCGCGTCAATTAAACCCTGCTCCATATTATCAATACGTTCTCTGTCCACAACCGGATACCAGATCATATATGTACCCGTCGCAAAGCGTTGGTGGGCTTTGACAATGGTTTGTACTACCGTATTGTAATCGTCTTTTATTTCATAAGGTGGGTCTATTAACACACAGGCTCTGCGCGAGGCTGGCGGTAATAAACCAATTAAGCCCGCAAACCCATTTTCGCCGCGCACTCGAATAGAGCGCTTACCTTGCATGTTTTCTTCAAGTAATACCAAATCTCGCGGATGCAACTCAAAAAACCAGCCCTTATCTTGGCGGCGTAAAAAGTGTTCGGCGATTTTTGGTGAACCTGGGTAAAAAGCCAGAGACGAACTTTCATTAAACGATTTTATTAATTCAATGTAGTCGTTTAAGGCACCGTGCTGACTGGTATGTTGCCAAAGTTTTTCTATGCCATCTTGGTACTCTTGGGTTTTTTGCGCGTCTGGTGCTGCCAGCTCAAAAAAACCAGCACCCGAATGCGTATCGATATAGTCAAGCGGCTTATCTTTTATTGTTTGATAACCCAGCACTTGCGCTAACACTAAATGTTTAAGTACATCGGCAGGGTTACCCGCATGAAAGGAGTGTCTGTAACTAAGCATTATTTATTTTCGCCATACGCTGTTTAATAAAATTAGTGAACCATAAAGCACACTGCTTTGGCAATCGTCACAGCAAAAGCGGGTGTTTACGTGAACCATTTCTGAATGAAAAAGCCAATAGCATGAATTATCCCTTAACATAGAATAAAAATCACCTAAAACCAGCGTAAATGCTGGCAAATAAACACACTTTGCTTTACATTTGCATGACATTAATTACAGTTATATGAGCGCATTTATGAACAACAATACTCTTCAACAACTCGAACAACTGATCGACCAACTAATTACCCGTAATAATCAGTTGCAAACTGATATTACAGAGCTTAAAGAGCAAAACAGTAAACTGCTTGATGAAAATGAGTTATTACAGTTAGAAGCCCTTGAAAATGAAGAAAAACAAAAAGATGCAAGCACCACCTTGTCGTCATTATTAGATAAATTACAAAGCGCACAACAGGCAAGCTAATGTCTGAGCTGCAAAACCAGCGAGTCACTGTTGAATTGCTTGGTAAAGAGCAGCAATTTGCTTGTCCGGCTGGGCAAGAAGAGGCACTAAAAGCGGCCGCCAAAAATCTGAATGATTTAGTTGAACAAATGAAACAACGTTCAACTGTCAGAAACGATCAAAAAGCATTACTTATGGCTGCTTTGAATTTAAGCCACGAATTGCTTGAAGCGAAAACTCAAAAATCAGTTGAGCTTGAGCATCAAGATCAACTCATTGATAAATTGAGTCAGTACTTAAGCTCGAACTCTGAGCACACTAAATAAAAGCGCACTTTGCGCTTTTATTGTTTTTACCGTCAAAAATACAGCTAGAGATAAAGATGCAACCATTTTTAAGTAAAGCTCAAAAAATAGGTAAGTGCTTACTGCCTTTAATTTGCTTGTTTATGCAAACAAAAAGCGAGGCAGCAATTAAGTGGCAACCGTTGTCAGCTAATATTCAATTTCTTAAGCAACCTGAAAGACTTCGTTTTTACGATTCTAACCAAGTATTAATTGAAGGCAGTGAATGTGCCTTACTCGTTGATGCCAGTGGTAACTTTGCGGCAGTAGAACAACTGGTAACTGAGCTAAAACAACGTCTAAAGACGCCTTTATGTTACTTAGTTGCAACCCACTTTCATGACGATCACTTACTGGGGATGGCGGTTATGCAGCATTACTTCCCAGACGCAAAACTTATTACTCACCAACAAGTCGCTAACGACTTTTCGCTTTACCAGCAAGCCTTAACAGACAAGCTAGAGGGATTCGAGAAAAGCATTGAGCTGAGCTATCAACGATTAGCCACCTTACCCGATGCTGAGCAAGTTCAATGGCGAGAAAAGCTTACCCGCGCTAAAAAGCGCTTATTTCGCTGGCAAGACTATCAATTAACACCACCAAAAATGAGTATTAGTGAATCTAAAACGTTAGATTTAGGTGGCTATACACTCACTATAAACCCGCATCAGGCACATACTAATGGCGATTTAACATTACTTGCCGACAAGGGTAAAACCTTAATAGGTGGTGATATCATTGACTGGCTACCCTACCCAGGGCATGGCGAGCTTAAACAATGGCAAAGTTTATTAAAAAAATATATAAATAATAATTCGCTGTCACTTTTTGTTCCTGGCCATGGCAATTTAGTCGATAAAGTTAAATTAAAACAGTCACTCACGTTTTTAGAAGCAATTACGGAGCAGGTTAAAAACAACCCTGAAGCCAGTATTGAGCAATTACAAAAAAAATTCCCAAGTGAAGTACTAAAACCTTACCAACAAGAACCACTTGATATAAAATCAAGTAACTTATTTTTGCAATCGGGATTACTTCGCGCTAAAAACAGTCAATAACTGAACACAATGGATTGTGTTAAAATATGGAAATATATTTTTTAAAAAGGAACAAAATGCGCCACCTGATCTTATGCTTTGCCATTGTATTGCTATGTAGCTGTAAAACCACACAGCCAGAGATCATTGCGCCTGTAGACCCTGCACCTGTAGAGCAAAAAACCGCACAATCAAACACGCCGACCTCTACAAACACCAAAAAAATAATTAATATAAAAACAATACCTAAAGCCCTAAAAGTAACTCAACCAACTGACTTATGGGCACATATTGCTGATAACTTACATTTACCGGTTGAGCAAAATCAGGCGTTAAAGAAACGCATTAACTGGTATTTAAAACAACCGAATTATTTAAATATAGTGTCTCGCCGTGCAGAGCCTTTTTTATACCATATAGTAAAAAAAGTAGAGCAAAAGCAACTCCCCATGGAACTGGCATTACTGCCATTTGTAGAAAGTGGCTTTAGGCCTACCGCCCGCTCAAGTGAGCACGCTGTGGGTGTGTGGCAACTGGTTGCAGCAACTGCACATCATTTTGGGGTTAAATCAGATCAATGGTACGACGGACGCCAAGATGTACTGGCCTCAACCGATGCAGCACTAGATTACTTAAGCTATTTACATAAACGTTTTGATGGTAATTGGTTGCATGCACTTGCAGCCTATAACACCGGTGAAGGCAGAGTTAAACGTGCTATAAAACGCAATCAAAAACGAGGGAAGTCAACTGACTTTTGGGCACTAACCCTACCAAAAGAAACCGCTGACTATGTACCAAAACTATTAGCATTAAGCTATTTAGTAAAACACCCTAAGGCAAAATTTAAACGCCCAAAGCTTCCTTATAAAGCACTGACCACCTCGTTAAATGTGGCAAAACAGTTCGATTTTTCAATTATGGCCAAGCTCTCTGGTATGGGTGTAAAACAGCTACATGCTCTTAATCGGGGTTATTTAAAAAACCAAAGTTCCCCCCATGGCCCGCATACTTTGTTGCTTCCTATTGAGCAACAAGCTTTACTAAAAAACCGTTTTTTTAAAGCCAATTTTGCAGGCGAATACATAGTCAAAAAAATGACACACTATACGGTATTGCTAGGCATTTTGGCTTGCCTTTAAAGGCACTAAAACAGCTCAATAATAAGCAAAATAACTTTATTGGTGTTGGCGAAAAGCTTATTTTAGGAGAACCTCAAACGTTACCTGAATCGCTCACTATTAACTATAAAATAAGCCCTTACTTGGAACAAAAAGAGCCCGTCATTCCAACCATCGAGGTAGATTACCACGTTAAGCCCGGTGATAACCTGTGGAATATAAGTCAGTTGTATGGCGTTGCTCATAGCGATTTAGCACGTTGGAATAAGTTATCAGCATCTAGCGTATTAAAGCCTGGGACTCAGTTAGTTTTATTTATACCCCAAGCTGCGACACCTAAAACCACACCGGCTAAAAAAGATCTGTTGCTCGACTTACAAAATACATTAAATCATCCCCGTTAAGTTTCTAAAGCGCAGTATTTCGCGTAAAATTGCTTTTTAATTTATTTAAATCTTAAAGAGACATGCATGCAAATCAGTAAAAATTCGGCCGTTGAATTTCATTACACCCTTAGCGAAGCCGGTGAACAAATAGAAAGTAGCCTTAACGACGCGCCATTAAGTTACATTCACGGCAGCGAAGGCATGCTACCCGGTTTAGAAACCGCACTTGAAGGTAAAACTACTGGTGATAAATTTAGCGTAACGTTATCTCCAAGTGAATCATACGGCGAGCGTGTTGATGATTTAATTCAGCGCATTCCGCTTAAGCATTTACAAGGCGATGTAAAAGTGTGGAAGCCAGGTATGACTGCAATGGTGCAATCAAATCAGGGTCGCCATCAAGTGACTATCGTAAAAGTAGGCCGCTTTAATGCTGATTGTGATTTAAACCACCCATTTGCTGGTAAAACGCTGACCTTTGATGTTGAGGTTGTATCAGTTCGTGAAGCAACAAGCGAAGAAATCTCTCATGGCCACGTTCATGCTGAAGGTGGTTGCGGCCACGCACATTAATTGCTAATTAGAGGAACAAGTATGTCAAAAGTTGCAATAGTAACCGGTGGCTCTAAAGGCATTGGCTTTGCTGTGGTACAGCGATTATTAACTAACGGCTATCAGGTTCATAACTTAGATATTGAGCCAAGTGAGAGTGGTGTTTTTCATCAATGTGATGTTAGTGATGTAACCGCCGTACGCCAGTGTATACAGGCTATTATTGAAAAAACACAACGTATTGATGTACTTGTTTCAAACGCTGGTAAGCACCTAAGTGCCACAATTGAGCACACCGATGAAGCGACATTCGATGCGTTAATGGCACTGAATGTTAAAGGTGCGTACGCGGCTATACAAAGCGTATTACCAACTATGAAAGCACAGCAAGATGGCGCTATTGTGTTAATTGCCTCAGATCAGGCCATTATAGGCAAACAAAACTCATTTGCTTATAACTTAACTAAGCACGCATTGGCTTCAATGGCTAAAACCACCGCCTTGGATTACGCAAGCTTTAATATTCGCGCTAATGCAGTGTGCCCTGGCACCATAGAAACGCCGTTATTTCATAATGCAATTGATGCATATTGTAAAAGAAGTGGTGCTAACAAAGCCGATATTGTTGCAGAAGAAGCCGCCTTACAACCGCTCAACCGTTTAGGTCAAGCCGATGAAGTTGCTGCACTGGTAAGCTTTTTAGTAAGTGCAGATGCCAGCTTTATTACTGGTAGCTTACAACGTATTGATGGCGGCTACACAGCACAATGAGCACTAAAATTATTGACCCGCATCTGCACTTTTTTAATTTGCTGGAGGGTCAATACACTTGGCTACAAGGTGCGAACCCACCAGCTTGGTCTAACTTAGATAAAATAAAGCAGCCCATCAGCGTTGCTGAACTGATCAAAAGTACTAACTTTGAACTCGTTGGTTTAGTGCATATAGAAGCTGGCTTTGATAATGAGCAACCTATTAATGAATTAAACTGGTTAGCAAAGCATATAAAAAGGCTACCTTACAAAGCGATTAGCTTTGCAACAATTAACCAGCCAAATAACGCATTTAAACTAGCACTTAAATATCTAAAACATTCATCCCTTGTCGGCATTAGAGATATCACTGAAGGTCATGATGCCACGCGCTTATTGAACCCTCATTGTCTCGATAACCTGCGCCACTTGAGTCACTTAAAACTGCATTTTGAAGCGCAATTTGAAATAGAAAACCTCAACATCACCGAGCAACTTATTTCTTATGCCAACCAAGTTAGTGACTTACAAATCATCATTAATCACGCAGGGCTTGCACACAACCTTGCTAACTGGCAACGCGCCATTGAATTACTCGCACAACAGCCTAATGTCGCGATGAAGTTTTCAGGCTTTGAATTACTCATGCTTAATAGCGAGCAGCAAACCCAATGTTTTACACATATTTTAAAGCATTTTGGTATGCAAAGAGTGATGTTTGCCAGCAACTTCCCCGTGTGCCAAATTAACATTAACTACAATGAGTTATGGCAACATTATCGAAGCCTATGTAGCGATGATCTTACATGGCAACATTTGAGTTACAAAAATGCTGCGCGCCTCTATCAACTCTAAATAAAAACCGCTATATTTAGCTCAACAGTTTAAAAAACGAGCATGCGTATGGCCATTCTTAACTCATCTTCTTTTAAATACACATTACTCTCTTTATCGCTAGCCGCTTTATTAACAGGTTGTGGCGGTGGGGGCAGCGACAATGCGACCAACCCAACAACTAATAACGGTGGCTGGACTTCTGGTGTTTTTGCTAACTCAGGGCAATTTAAAGGTCAATGCCAAGCAATTAATGAAAAAAACTGGCTACGCTCTTGGAGTAACGAAACCTACTTATGGTACGACGAAATTATTGATACTAATCCGGCATTAACGTCAGGCGTCATTGATTACTTTAATACTTTAAAAACGGAGCAATTGACTGAGTCGGGTGCGAAAAAAGATAACTTTCACTTTAGTTTGCCAACCGATGAGTGGCAAAGACAAAATCAATCAGGCCTAAGCTTTGGTTATGGCTTTAATATAAAAATAATCGCTGGTAGTGCGCCGCGCCAAGCAATTGTTAGCTATACCGAGCCAAATACCCCTGCTAGTAATCAAAATATTATTAGGGGCTTTGAGCTTTTAGAAGTTGATGGTGTTGATTTTATTAACACGACCTCATCAAGCGAGGTAGCTATTATTAACGCAGGTTTATTCCCAGAACAAATAGGTAAAGTTACCGAATTTGTATTTAGGGATATCAGCACTAATGAAAATCGCATTGTTACGCTCACATCTCAAAATATCGAGTCGCAACCAGTAATGAACGTACGTACTGATTTAGCAAACGGCGATGTGGGTTACTTTCAATTTAATAGCCACAACGCGATAGCCGAAACGCAGCTTTACAACGCCTTTAACCAACTCGCTGCCAGCAGCATTAAAGATTTAGTCATTGATGTGCGCTATAACGGCGGTGGTTTGTTACAAATGGCCAGCCAAGTAGGCTACATGGTGGCAGGTAGCAATACCCAAGGCAAAATATTTGAACGCACTATTTTTAACGATAAATATCCCAATACCAACCCTATCACAGGGCAAACACTGACCCCCATGCCCTTTACAAATCGTTTTGTCGGGTTTGAAAATAACCCTGCAATAGCTGCAGGCACCCCATTACCAACGTTAAATTTAGATCGGGTATTTGTACTCACCACCAGCAGCACCTGCTCAGCCAGTGAGGCTATAATTAACGGGCTGCGCGGAGCCGATGTTGAAATCATTCAGATAGGGGCTGGCACCTGTGGTAAACCGTATGGCTTTTACCCAACCGATAACTGCGACACTACTTATTTTACCATTCAATTTACTGGCGAAAATAATAAAGGTTTTGGTGAATATTCAGATGGCTTTGCACCGCAAAATACCATTGATAATGCGCGCCAGCCCGTACTTATTGCAGGCTGTGCTGTTGCCGATGACTTTAGCAAACGCTTAGGTGATGCAAGTGAAGGCTTACTTAATACCGCACTTAGTTATAGATCAACCGGCAGTTGCCCAGCCCCAAGCTCAATAAATAGTGTTCTCGGTTTTGCGCCCACTATCGCCACCGATATGCCTGAAGTAAAAGACGCGCGAATTCAGACTGTACTAAAACAGAATATTATTCTTAGCGATAACATGAGATAAGCAATGAAGATTTTATTAGCAATAACTGCAATTTCGCTATTTTTAAGTGGGTGCTTAGCACAAAGCTCAGAGCCCACACCTAAATTGCAACATGCGTTACTAATTGAGCCTAATAGCGCTAAAATAGCCGACGCAATTGCGCAGCTGCTGCATAGCTCGCAGGTTCAATTAGCAGACGATGTTTTTGTCACCTCAAGTACAGTTACCCTTGAGCAACTTAATCATAAAGATCCTCAGGGCAACCCTATTATGGGCAAGCAACTTAATATGCCAGATCAATTTGAGCTCGTGACTAAGGGAGAGCGCTGTTTTGTTCGCCACCTTGATAGCAAGGCAACCATTGAACTAAAACAAGTACTTTGTAAAATAAACCCACAGCGATAAAAAAGCCGATAAGTGACAACTCACTTACCGGCGATTCCTCAACAGAGTAAACTATTTTATTTCTACACGTTGTGAGCGCATTACAATTTCATCGTTAAGCTCAATACCAAGACCTGGTTCTTCAGATACTTCAAAAAAGCCATTTTTAGGTTGTGGATCTTGTAAGCATAGCTCTCTATTCCACTTTTTAATTGCGTAAGTATGATGCTCGTGAATTAAAAAGTTAGGGATCGCTGTTTCTAAGTGCAATGATGCCGCCGTTGCAACCGGCCCACCACATACGTGTGCCTGAATACGCACATCAAAAATATCAGCGTAATCACATACTTTTTTAGTTTCGGTAAAGCCACCACATAAGCCGATATCTGGCTGTAGTACATCAATACTTTGATCTTCTAAATAAGGACGTACACCCCAGCGGTTATACAAGCGCTCGCCGCCTGCAATAGGCACAGCCACTTTATCAGCCACTTTTGCATGTAATGAATGGTTTAGGTAATTCACCGGCTCTTCAAAATACATACAGTCAAATTCTTCTGCAATTTCACCAATTTGAATTGCCGATGTCGCCCCTGGTAAGCTATGACATTCAAAAATAATATCTACTTCGTCACCCACAGCTTCACGAATAGCCTGCATACGAGCGCGGTATAGTTTCATTTCTGGACGAGAAATAATATTTGTGCGGTCGTAATAGGTGTTGCCGTCTTTATCGTATTGAATTGGATCGACCTTTACCGCATCGTAACCTTCCGCCACCGCTTTTAGTGCCGCCTCTGCATATTCTTGTGGCTGTACCAGCGCTTTAAATTCACTGTCCCAGTCAAACTGCAGCTGTGATGCATAAGTACGCAACTTGTCGTTAACTTTACCGCCAAGCAACTGATAAACCGGTAAACCCAATGCTTTACCTTTTATATCCCAAAGCGCCGTATCAATCGCACTCATTGCTGCGTAAACCACCGGCCCACCACCTAAACCCCAAAAACTTTCACGTAACATGCGCGACCATAGTTTTTCAGTTTGAAACGGGTCATGGCCAATTAAAAAGGCATCGGCCATTTCTTTGATCATCGCAGCAGCGGCACTGTGGCCTAAATCGTACGCAAGACCTGCTTCACCCACACCGCTAATACCTTCATCGGTATGAATTCGAACAAATACCGGCGTCCATGCAGGCCGATCAGGGCAATGAATATCAAAGACTTCAACGCGATTTACTTTCATAAAAATTCCTTATTAACCTTCAGTGGGTTATTTTGCAAAACTAGGATCAAGACGATACGCTTTTCGTAACATGGCAGGCCATGCTAGCTGGCCCCCTGTACTGCCACTGTGAACGACGTTCGCTTGGTTATAAATGTTATCAATAATAGCTTGAGGCACAGCAGTCGCTTCTTGCGCACTTGATTGAATGGCTAACTGTATTTCACAGGCACGCTGAAGGTCATAAAAGCGCATAAACGCATCGCCTACCGTCGGGCCTACTGTTAAACCGCCGTGGTTGACCAATAGCATATGATTGGTGGTGCCTAAATCTGTTTGCAGGCGTTTACGCTCATCGTCATTCACCGCTAAACCTTCATAGCCATGGTAAGACAGAGACGGCAATGAAAACATCGAATACTGACTTAGCGGTAACAGCCCTTCTTTTTGTGTTGCAACCGCAATCGTTTCTTTGGTGTGCAGGTGTATAACGCAATGTGCATCCTCACGTACTTCGTGAATGGCACTGTGAATAGTGAACCCTGCAGGGTTAATATTAAAGGGTGTATCGTCAATAATGCGGCCATTTAAATCTACTTTGACTAAGTTAGATGCAGTGATCTCATCAAACGTTAAGCCAAAGGCATTCACTAAATAATGATCAGTGCCCGGTAGGCGAGCAGAAAGGTGCGTATAAATTAAATCCCCCCAACGAAAATGGTCAACTAATCGATAACATGCGGCTAAATCAACACGTAGTTGCCACTCTTGTTCTGATACTTTATTTTTTAAATTGAGCTGGGGTAAATCAAACATAACAAGCCTTTTAAAACACAGCATAGCGCTAGTGATTGTAGATGTTTAGAAGTCTAAATGAGTATTTGCATGATGGCAATCACCAAATAAAAAAGCCACACATAGGTGTGGCTCTTTTTAATTAGCGTTAACGATTATTGTACTTTTGATAGGTAATCGGCAATCGCTTCAAATTCTTCATCAGTCACAGTCGCAACCATCGCTTTCATCGCCATAGACATACCGTTGTTACGAGCGCCTGACTTGATGTCTTTCATTTGCGCTACTAAATATTCTTTGTTTTGACCATTTAGTTTAGGGTACATCGCCATAATAGGTGCTTTACCTTCTGCACCATGACATGTTTGACAATTTTTAGCTGTGTAAAGTGCAGCGCCATCTGCAGCGGCTGCTGAAAATGAAAAACTTGCGGCTAAACCAATACCCGCGCCTAATAAAAGTGTTTTTATCTTGCTCATTGTATTTACTCTTCTTTTTACGGTTAAAAAAAACGGTTGTGATTATTGTAGTCAATAAATCTTTAAAAAGCATACGTCCTTGGTAAGGTTTGACGATCAATCAGAACAAATACGTGTATCCCTCATAAAACACATACTAGCTTGCTTTAACTGAGCAGATACTTAATAGGCTTACCAAATAAGATCGTCTGGCACTTCAAAATCAGCATACGGATCGTCTTCATCTTTGGCTTTATTTTCAGGCTCAACATGAAACACAATATACTTTTCATCCACCTCAGCCACTTTACGCGCAGGCTCATCTTCTAATACGTAAAACTGACCTTCTAAAACACAAATAGCTAAACGTCCGCCCGAGAGCGCCTTTTGCGTTTGCTCATTCACATCAAGCCCTTTCACTTTATTTTCATAAGTGAAGTTAAAGGTACGCTCACCGCGAATTGACTCTTGATTATGATGCTCTAAAATTTGCTTCACACGCGCTACTTGTTCGCGCTGCTTTAATTCTTCTTGGCGCGCTTTATTGAGCTCTTCAGCTTTTTGCTGCTGCTCCAACTTAGTTTGCTGAATATGCTTTTGTAAATCGTTCGGGTTGCTCGTCGCTCCCTTCTTTTGCTTTTTCTGTTGCTTGCGCTTTTCTGATTTAGCAACTTTAGCTTTATGTGATGTTGTTAAACCAGCTTGGAGCAATTGCTCTTGTAGTGACCCCATGGCGTGTTCCCACTAAAAACGAATATTAATGCTATTTTAATCACCAACGAGCGTAAATAACAGCGCTATTGGTATTAATCTAACAAACTACTGAAAACAAAGCATGATTTAGCGCAATAAAGGTTAATTTATGAAAACCCTAGCAGTTTTGTATATAATGCAGCTCAACTAATAAGCAATGTTAACGGCAGTCGATGCGCTTACCTCACTTACTCTTTTGTTCTGTTTTCATTTTTTTTGTTTTATACGCACCACAGCCATTATTAAGTTTATTTGCTACTGAATTTAATGTTGCTCCTGCTGTTGCGGGCAGCTTAATGACGGCCACTATGCTGCCTTTAGCCATTGCCCCTTTGGTGTATGGGTTGTTTTTAGCCAAGCGAAACCCATTATTAATTTTACGCACTGCAATGTTATTCCTCGGTGTCGGCTGCTTATTATTTATTTATGCCCCTAGTTTTGAGCTACTGTTACTTGTTCGGTTTTTACAAGGGCTAACTTTACCTGCCGCTTTAACCGCTATGACCAGTTATATTGGTATGAGTTATCAAGCCGATACATTACAAAAAAATATGACGCTATATATTGGTAGTACTATTGTCGGTGGTTATTTTGGCCGAGTATTGGCTGCGCTCTTTAGCGACTTGTGGTCATGGCAAAGTTTTTATTACTTAATTGCTGCCATGTTGATAATACTCGCGCTTAGCATTCCCCATAAACGCTTTGTTTTGAGTCGCTCTAGTGAGGTGTTATCACCTTTAGATTATATGAAACAACTTAAAGAAGGCTCGGCACTTAAGCTTTATGGTGCCATATTTTGTATGTTTTTTTGCTTTGCAGCGCTATTAAACTACTTGCCTTTTATTTTAAAAAAGACCTTTTTAATTAATAACACTCGCGACATTGGCTTAGTTTATAGCGGTTATTTAATTGGCGCGTTAGCTTCTATTTTTACCCCGTGGTTATTAAAAAAAATGACCTCAGCTTGGCGCTTGTTGGCAGCGGTATTCCTGTTTTATAACCTCAGTATTGTGTTATTAATGAGTCATTCACTGATGTTGTTTTTAATTGCATTCACACTCTTTTGTGGCGCTATGTTTGTAATTCATTCAACAGCGGCACCATTGGTTAATAAAATTAGTCACGCTCCACCGAGTGTTACTAATGGTTGTTACGTGTCATTTTATTATAGCGGTGGCGCACTAGGGTCATTATTACCTGGGGTGGTTTATCAAACGCATGGGCAAACCGCGTTTATGGCAACACTTCTTGCGGTTTGCTTATGTGGGCTGGGGCTTATTTTGTGGGCTCAGCGCGATGGCAAAAACATTACCCGCGGCTGATGCTCAGTAAAATCAAAGAAACGCAGTAAATCAGGCTTAGTTAATAGCCATGTTTGGGTATTTATAAATGGATGGCAATGAAATAAGTCGCCAAACCAAATATCCTGATCAAGCCAGAGCGTTACATCTCGTTGCTTATCGTTCATTAAGCTGAGCATCGATACACAACCCGGCGCAACCTTTAAGTACTTAGCCAAGCGCTCATTAGAGGCAAACCCTAAACGCGATAGTCCTTGTTGTTTAGAAAGTGATTTTAAATCGAGTTGTTTATCGTGCGCGGTGATCACTAAAAAATGGCGCTTACCTTCGTTATCCCGCAAAAATAGATTTTTTAATCGTGTTCCTGGGCGATTCACCATCAGCTCGTCGGCATCTAAGCTACCATGCAACGCTGGATGCTCAATCACATCATAGTTAATATCAAGCTGAGCTAACACCGCCGCTAATTTTTGTTTACCTGCTAACATACTACAAACAACGCCCTCTTAATTGCACACTTAAATCTCGCCATAGCACTTCGTTTATTTCATGCTTATCTGCACAATAGTTACGTTGTGCAAGCTCTTTATTGAGAAACTCTACCGCTTGATCTTCTAATTGTAACTTAAGCACGCTCGACTCTTCAAAATGCTCTTGTTCGGCAAAACGCTTTACATCGCTTCGGGTTAGCTTTTTATTAATATTAATTTGCTCGCGACTCTTAGCCTTTACAGAGACCACATAGGCAAAAAGCTTATTACCTTGCTCATCAAGGGTGTCATAAAATTGTTTATTATTAATTTCGAATGGAGGCTCACCTACCGAGCTGGCACAGCCAAAAAGAAAAGTCATGAAAACTAAAGCGTATTTTTTCATCATGTATTATCGTTTTAGTAAATATTGAGGCCGAGTTTAACAAAAATTAGTTAAAACGGAAAAATTTGTGAAAAAATACTTGACCAAAAACGTAAAAATATTTAAAGTTCACCCCGCTTAAGACTCAGCACTTAAGCATTTACAGCACATGTAAATTAGGAATGTGGGGCTATAGCTCAGCTGGGAGAGCGCCTGCCTTGCACGCAGGAGGTCAGC
>NZ_JASDDE010000081.1:0-14523 GCF_030407565.1 Pseudoalteromonas sp. APC 3694 | reverse complement strand
AGCACTACCTTGACATGGTAGGGGTCGGTGGTTCGAATCCACTCAGTCGTACCAATTCAAAAAGAACGTAGGTCGGTTAAGTGGCGAAGCCGCGCCACCCGACATGGGTGAAACACCCGACATTAGGTAACATTCCAATACCAAACGCCACCCAACATAAAGCAAGGCCTGTACCGGTAATAACCAATACCAACATCGTCGGATGACACCTCCGAATTATCCAACATCGTCGGATGACGCCTTCGAATTATCCAACATCGTCGGATGACGCCTTCGAATTATCCAACATCGTCGGATGACGCCTTTGAATTATCCAACATCGTCGGATGACGCCTCCGGCTTATCCAACCTACGTTCATTATTGGTAACGTATTGGAAACACCCGACATAAAATATATTATATTATTCCCTACACCAATTACGGCTGTACATTCCTGATGCGACCGCTTTATGAAAGCTTGAATAAGGCCAATCAACCACCCGTTCAACCAAACCATGTTTAAGCGGATTAAAATGCACATAATTTACATGGTGCCAATAATCACGTTCATCAACAATGGTATGCTCCCAAAAACGGCGTTGCCAAATCCCTCGTTCATTTTTATTAACGCGTGCGAGTGATAAATATTCGTTTTTAGGCAAGCCTTTAGAAAAACGTTTTTAATTTCGCGCCAACGGCCAGAATAATCGCTATCACCTTTGGGTAAAGTTAACACTGCATGTATATGATCAGGCAACACCACCCACGCATCAATATAAAATGGTTTATGCATTTTTACCCAGCGTACAGTTTCACGCAATAAATCAATATGCTCAACCAATAATGACTCTTTACGATCCTGCAAATTAACCGTAAAAAAATACGTTCCTCCCGGTTGATAATTTCGACGATATCTCACAAAAAATCTCCTTATAATAAACGGCTAATACCTCTGGGTTATTCAATATCGTAGGATAACGCCTTTGAATTATCCAACATCGTCGGATGACGCCTCCGAATTATCCAACATCGTCGGATGACGCCTCCGGCTTATCCAACCTACGTTAATTGTTGGGAACGTAGGTCGGTTAAGTGGCGAAGCCGCGCCACCCGACATTGTGTAACCTACCACCATCAAGCAACGCCCAACATCAAAAAACATACCAAGAAAAAGCGCACACGCTCTAAACTTCCTTAATAAATATCAGGTAACATCCATTTAATCACGTTGCAAAGTCAGAATTTATTGCTTAAAAATTAATACTATGTTAACAAGTAGGCTATCTTATAAGATGAAATATCAGAAAGTATTCTAGGAAAGGATTTACCTGTGAAGTCTGCCGCACTCATTACATTACTATTGCTATTTATTTTTGCTGGGCAAGTTCAAGCTAAAACCCTAATCAAAGTGGGTGGCTATGAATTTCCTCCCTACATAGAGATTGTTGACGGCCGTGCTTCAGGTTTCACCGTAGAGCTAATTGCTGAGCTTAATAAAATACAATCTGACTATCATTTTGAGCTTGTGCTCACCACACCTATTCGGCGCTTTAAAGATTATCAGCAAGGTTTTCGGCGCTTTAAAGATTATCAGCAAGGTTTGTTCGATGCGGTATTTTTTGAAGATCCAAACTGGGGGTGGCTGCAAGGCAACCATATAATCAGTAACTCCCCTGTGATGGCAACAGACAGCGAAGTATTTATTGCTTTAAAGCAATTTGCAAAGTCACAAGCTTGGTTTGATAACTTAGACGATAAAACCCTCATTGGGATTTTAGGCTATCACTATCAGCTAGCAAACTTTGAAAACAATCCATCAATACTTGAAAACGAATATAAAATGATGTTACTGAGCAGTCATAAAAAAAGTATTGAATTAGTATTAAAAAAACGCAGCGATATGGCGATTGTTACCCGTTCTTACTTAAATCAATACCTCAATAAATACCCAGAAAGTAAAAAAAAGCTGCTTATCTCTGAACGCGTCGCGCAAACCTATAAACACCAATTATTAATTCGCCCTACACACCAACTTAATGTAAACACACTTTATAAAATAGTAAAAAAAACACTTGCACAAAATACCCTAGCAACCAAATTAAAAATACTTGGCCTACAACAACATGATATTTAGTGGTGCTGCTTTAATACTTAATAACTTAATGGCAATAACTAGAAAATTTGCTATTTTCATCGTGTGTCGCAAACTCAACTAAAGTCATCAATAAATCACTGTGTTTATGGGTAAAACCAGTACTAGAAAGGCGTTTTTCTAAATAGGACGTAAAGTTTTTTCGTTGCAGGTGTTGGCTATGTAATTTTATTAACAGCTCTGATTGCTTTTGGTTAATTAACCGCGTCTCGTAAATCGGGTCTTCATCTGGCCAATTTTCTACAGGCGAGCCCTTTTGCTTAAACACAAAATCACTAAGTGAACGCTCGATTTGATTATAATCTTGCTCCCCTAGCAGTTTTTCTATTTCCTTTAATAAGCTTGAGTACAAAACACGCGGGAAAAGCTTGTAAAAATCATGATTTTTAAAGGGCTCTCCTTGTGGAGTTTGCTGCCAATTTTCAAAACTTGCTCGCAAAGCCTGGACTAATATACGTCCTACATAATGGCTTTTTTGGAATGAGACTCCTTGCGATTCTAGCTTTGAAAGTACGTGATTTAAACGTTGCTTTAAGCTACGTACTTCTACTTGCAGCTCGCTTTTTTCTGTCTCTAATAATTGTATTTCTTGAGCACTGGTTGTTATTTTTTGCTCTAGTATATTTATTTTAACTTGCGCGCCATAAAACAAATCACGGGTATCATTTAGCTCAGCCATAACACTGGCATTTTTTAATTTAATACTCGAATTCCCCTCAATAGCATAAGTAGTAAGCTGTTTGCTCTGAGAGAATGCTTTATTTAAAGTACTTTCTAACTTACTCTCAATAATTTGCCCAGACTTACTGCCTTTAAGTAAAGAATGTAAAGTTGAAGAAATATGCTTTTGGTACCAATTTTGGATCTGCTCACACTGTACATCAGATAAATTAGCAAATGGATTGTCTTCACTTATTGGCTTGTTAGCCATAAAAATTCCCTCTAGTAAAAAAGACTTTTAGTTGTTATGTCGTTTTAAAGTGAAATTACTTACCTTTGCATGTTAATAGCTATCGCTTTTTAAGGCTATATTTAATTGTTCTAGAAGAACCTCACTATTTAAGTTGTTTATTCCAAATAACGCACTAAACTTAAAATTAAAGATAAAATGCATTACCCTCATGAGAATATTTTTAATCGCTGCCTTAGTGCTATCATTTTTCACTTACGCACAACCTGCGCCAGTAACCTATACGGTCGACAATAAAAACATCACGCTTCCCGGATAGAAATACAAAAGCGGCTATGGTGTACATATAGAGTTTTACCCTTGGACGCGTGCCGTGCGTGAAGCTGAATTAGGTAAAGCTGATATTTTATTTCCTGAGTATTTTATTAGTGACGATGTAATGTCAGAAAACACTTTAACCAAAACACGTAATCCGTTATTGGCGTTATCTGAGACCATTCCTAGTGGCGACTTATCATTTGTAGCACTTAAAGATCACAGCATAGATTACGATGGCAGTATTGAGTCTGTAAAAAAAACAGGGTTATGGGGGTGGTACGCTCATATGCAAATAGTAAATAATTAGATGAACTTATTGAACAAGGCGAAATAAAAACCATCGTTGCTAACAGTGAGTATCAGCTTATTCATTTGCTTTTAAATGGTCGGGTTGAGCTTATTGTTGCCGACTTAGAAGTGCTAAAAGCCAGTATTTATAAATCACTATTATCAGCTAGAGAAAAAAGAGGATGCTTAGTGCGCTAGTTGCATTAACGCCAAGCATAGAATACAAAGCCCTGTGTTATGAAATCAGTAAAAGTACGCCTAATTGGCAATTTATCTTAGATGATATCAACGCAGAAATAGCGATTATGCGTGCAAATAATGAATTTGAGCGCTTTATAAAAAATAACAGTGTTATAACCTTGGATAATTAACGATTTATTTTAAACGACATGGTAACTATAAAGCTGATGCTCTCAAAGCCATCAGCTATTATATAATGTTTAAAAATCAAATGGCGCTCTTACCCAGCCTTCCATTAATACACGTGCGCTGCGGCTCATACTCGCTTTAGTCACTTGCCATTGGCCATTTGTAACAACCGCCTCGGCACCTACTTTAAGTGTGCCCGATGGATGACCAAAGTTAACCTCGTTAATAGCACCGCCACCAGCGGCCAAATTAACTAATGTTCCGTCAATTGCGGCTGCTGTGCCAATAGCGACAGCGGCTGTGCCCATCATCGCATGGTGTAACTTACCCATTGACATTGCACGTACTAACAAATCTATATCGCTTGCATTAACCTGCTTACCACTTGATGATTTGTAATTAAGCGGTGCAGCCACAAACGCCACTTTAGGTGTGTGTTGGCGTGCTTGTGCTTCATTAATAGTATTAATTAGTCCCATTTTTACCGCGCCATAGGCACGAATGGTTTCAAGCTTAGTGAGTGCGGCTTCATCAGCGTTTATATCATCTTGTAGCTCAGTACCGGAATAACCAATATCGCTGGCATTTACAAAAATAGTCGGGATACCTGCGTTGATCATAGTTGCTTTTAATGTCCCCACACCTGGTACTTCTAAATCATCAACCACATTGCCTGTTGGAAATAGCGCACCATCACCATCAGCAGGGTCAATAAATTCAAGCTTTACTTCAGCGGCAGGAAACGTCACACCATCTAACTCAAAGTCACCGGTTTCTTGTACTGCACCGTTGGTCATGGGTACATGCACTAAAATACTTTTTTTAATGTTCGCCTGCCATACGCGCACAATAGCAATGCCATTATCCGGTACGCGAGATTTATCAACTAAACCATTGCTGATGGCAAACGCGCCCACGGCAGAGGTTAAGTTTCCGCAGTTACCACTCCAATCAACAAACGCTTTATCAATGGCGACTTGACCAAATAAATAATCAACATCGTGATCGGGCTGTTCACTCTTACTCAAAATAACCGTTTTACTGGTACTTGAGGTTGCTCCGCCCATGCCGTCGGTTTGTTTACCGTATGCATCTGGGCTACCAATAACGCGCAATAATAAGCTATCGCGCGCCGCACCTGCCACTTGGGCAGGTGCGGGTAAATCGGTTAAATTAAAAAAAACCCCTTTACTCGTGCCACCACGCATATAGGTCGCAGGCACTTTAATTTGTGGTTTAAACATAAACGTGTGTCCTTATGATGCTTGCGTGGCTTCTAAAAAGTCTTGCGCAAAGCGTTGTAACACACCGCCTGCCGCGTAAATAGAGAGCTCTTCTTGCGTATCTAGTCGACATTTCATTGGTACGTTTAATACCTCGCCATTTTTACGCGTAATAACAAGCTCTAGGGTTGCACCTGGTGTTGGTTCGCCCTTCACGTCGTAGCTTTCGCTACCATCTAGATTAAGTGTTTTACGCGTTGTGCCTGGTTTAAATTCAAGCGGCAATACGCCCATACCAATTAAGTTAGTACGGTGAATACGTTCAAACCCTTCGGCTGCAATAACCTGAACACCAGCAAGCCTAACGCCTTTTGCTGCCCAATCGCGCGAAGAGCCTTGGCCATAATCAGCACCTGCCACAATAATGAGTGGCTGTTTACGCTGCATGTAGGTTTCGATTGCTTCCCACATGCGTGTGTTTTCACCTTCTGGCTCTATACGTGCGTACGAACCTTGCTTCACTTCTCCGTTTTCATCTAATACCATTTCGTTCAATAGTTTAGGGTTTGCAAATGTAGCTCGTTGTGCGGTTAAGTGATCGCCTCGGTGAGTGGCGTATGAGTTAAAGTCTTCTTCTGGTACGTTCATTTTAGTTAAGTATTCACCTGCCGCGCTGCTTGCCATAATCGCATTAGAAGGTGATAAATGATCGGTTGTAATGTTATCGCCAAGTACTGCTAACGCGCGCATACCTGTCATACTGCGCTCACCAGCCAAAGCCCCTTCCCAATAAGGTGGGCGGCGAATATATGTACTTTCTGGGCGCCAATCGTAAAGTGGGTCGTTATCTTCGCCGTAATCAACAGTTAAGTTAAACATTGGCTCGTATACTTTTCTAAACTGCTCAGGCTTAACACTTTGCTTGATCACTGCATCTATTTCTTCATCAGATGGCCATAAATCTTTTAAGGTTACATCGTTACCTTGCTGATCTTTACCAAGGATATCTTTTTCTATATCAAAACGGATGGTCCCGGCAATTGCATAAGCAACTACAAGCGGTGGAGACGCTAAAAACGCTTGCTTAGCATACGGATGAATTCGGCCATCAAAGTTACGGTTGCCCGAAAGCACAGCCGTAGCGTATAGGTCGCGGTCAATCACTTCTTGTTGAATTTTAGGGTCCAACGCACCACTCATGCCGTTACAGGTAGTACAGGCAAAACCCACAATACCAAAACCGAGTTGCTCTAGCTCTGGTAATAATTTTGCATCTTCAAGGTACGACTGCACCGCTTTTGAACCCGGTGCCAGGGATGTTTTAACCCACGGTTTACGCATTAAACCTTTTGCATTCGCGTTTCTCGCTAATAAACCTGCAGCAATTACATTACGTGGGTTACTGGTATTCGTACAGCTAGTAATAGCGGCAATAATACACGCGCCATCTGGCATTAAGCCCTCTTCGTTTTCAACAACGCCCGAAATACCTTCTTTAGCTAAATCGCTAGTTGATACACGACGATGCGGATTTGAAGGCCCTGCAATGTTGCGCCCTACGCTTGATAAATCAAACTTAAGTACACGATCGTAATGCGCTGTTTTTAAGCTATCACTCCATAAACCTGCTGTTTTAGCGTAGTTTTCTACTAGTGCAATTTGATCTTCATCACGGCCTGTTAAACGCAAGTAATCAATAGTTTTATCGTCAATGTAGAACATAGCCGCGGTTGCGCCAAATTCTGGGGTCATGTTCGAAATGGTGGCTCTATCGCCAAGGGTTAGTGCATCAGCCCCTTCACCGTAAAACTCAAGGTAAGTCGATACCACACGTTGCTCACGTAAAAATTCGGTAATCGCCAGTACAATATCGGTTGCAGTTATGCCAGGCTGGCGTTTACCGGTAAGCTCTACGCCCACTATATCTGGTAAACGAATATATGATGCGCGTCCTAGCATTACGCTTTCGGCTTCAAGGCCACCTACACCAACAGCAATAACACCTAAAGCATCAACATGTGGGGTATGGCTGTCTGTTCCCACTAAAGTATCTGGGAAGGCAATACCGTCACGGTTTTGAATAACCGGCGACATTTTTTCAAGGTTAATTTGATGCATGATGCCATTACCCGGTGGGATCACATCAATATTTTTAAACGCGGTTTTGGTCCAATTTATAAAATGAAAACGGTCATCGTTGCGTCTATCTTCAATGGCGCGGTTTTTTTCAAATGCATCGGGATCAAAACCTGCGTGCTCAACAGCTAATGAATGATCCACAATCAGTTGAGTAGGTACAACCGGATTTACTTTTGCCGGATCGCCGCCTTTTGCAGCAATAGCATCACGCAGGCCCGCTAAATCAACCAGTGCGGTTTGGCCTAAAATGTCATGACATACAACGCGTGCCGGATACCACGGAAAATCTAAGTCTTGTTTACGCTCAATAATTTGGCTAAGCGCATCGGTTAGCATTTCGGGCTCACAGCGACGCACTAAGTTTTCGGCAAATATACGCGAACTGTAAGGTAGTGTAGCGTATGCGCCTGGCTTAATGGCATCGACGGCGGCTTGGGTATCGTAGTAATCAACATTTGAGCCTGGTAAAGGCTTACGGTATTGGGTGTTATTAATAATGGTCATAATAAATTCGCTAATTTGGTGACGGAGGAGAGTACGCTAAAGCGCTATAATGAGTAATCATCAGCGCTATAAACAATAAAAGGTGAGCTAGGCTCACCTTAAACGCTAACTAATTAGCCTCTTGATTCGATTGGCGTGTAGCTACGCGCATCTGGCCCGGTGTAATCAGCACTTGGGCGAATAATACGGTTATTTGCACGTTGCTCTTTTACATGCGCTGTCCAACCGGTTACACGGCTCATTACAAAGATAGGCGTAAATAACTTAGTAGGAATACCCATAAAGTGGTACGCCGATGCATGGAAAAAATCGGCATTACAGAATAACTTCTTCTCACGCCACATAACTTCTTCACAGCGAACTGATACTGGGTAAAGCACATCGTCACCCACTTCTGCGGCTAATTTTTCAGACCACTTTTTAATAATCACATTGCGTGGATCTGACTCGCGGTAAATAGCGTGGCCAAAACCCATAATTTTATCTTTACGCTCAAGCATGCCCATTAGCGCGTCTTCAGCTTGATCAGCACTTGTAAAGCTTTCAATCATATCCATTGCCGCTTCATTAGCACCACCATGCAGTGGACCACGTAAGGTACCAATTGCACCAGTTACACAAGAATGGATATCTGAAAGCGTTGATGCACATACGCGACCGGTAAAGGTAGAGGCATTAAATTCATGCTCTGCGTACAAAATTAGTGATACATTCATCACTTGTGCAAATAATTCACTTGGCGCTTTATCGTGTAATAGCGTTAAAAAGTGTGCGCCTACTGAATCATCATCAGTTTGGGTTTCAATGCGAACACCGTCATGAGTAAAACGATACCAGTAACAAATAATACTTGGGAAAATTGCCACCATGCGGTCAATCGCATCGTTTGCTTCGCTAAAGTCATTTTCCATTTCAAGGTTACCTAGCATAGAGCAACCAGTACGCATTACATCCATTGGGTGCGCGTCTTTAGGAATGTTCTCAAGTACTGTTTTTAGTGATTCAGGTAAACCACGTAAGCTCTTAAGTTTAGCTTTGTACTCTGCCAGTTCGCTTGATGTTGGTAGCTCGCCGCGTGAAAGTAAAAACGACACTTCTTCAAACTGCGCTTTTTCAGCCAGTTCGCTAATGTCGTAACCACAGTAAGTTAAACCTGAGCCTGTTTGCCCTACTGTACATAATGCGGTTTGTCCTGCTACTTGGCCACGTAAGCCTGCGCCACCTAATGCTTTATCTACCATGATGTGTCTCCTGTTGAATTTTTATTATTTGTCAGATTTTGCTGAAAAAAGGTTATCGAGCGTGTTTTCGTACGAGTGATAATCTAAAAAGTCGTAAAGCTCTGCACGCGTTTGCATGTTTTCAATTTGGCTTTGTTGCGACCCTTCATTCAAAATAGCCGAGTACACATTAAGTGCAGCTTTGTTCATTGCTCTAAATGCACTTAATGGGTAAAGCACCATTTCTACGCCCACATCGCTTAATTGCTCTTTGGTGTAAATTGGGGTTTGGCCAAACTCGGTAATGTTGGCCAAAATAGGCACATTAATCGCCTTAGTAAATGCTTGGTAATCAGCAAGATCATGAACCGCTTCTGCAAAAATCGCATCGGCACCAGCTTCAACACAAGCTGCTGCACGGTCTATCGCCGCATTTAAGCCTTCTTTTTGAAACGCATCGGTACGCGCCATAATGTAAAAATCGCTATCGGTTTTAGCATCAACCGCCGCTTTAATTCGGTCTACCATTTCAGCTTGGGTAACTATTTCTTTATTAGGGCGATGGCCACAACGCTTTTGCGCCACTTGGTCTTCAATATGAAAGCCTGCTGCCCCCGCTTTAGTCATTTCTTTAACGGTACGGGCAATATTAAACGCCCCACCCCAACCTGTGTCGGCATCCACTAACAAAGGTAAATCGCTAGCACCGGTAATACGGCGAATATCTTCAAGCACGTTATCAAGGCTGGTCATCCCTAAATCTGGCATACCAAATGAGGCATTAGCCACACCTGCACCCGATAAATAAATAGCCTGATGGCCCATTTTTTCAGCCATCATCGCGGTGTACGCGTTAATAGTACCTACCACTTGTAACGGGTGGTTATTTGCAATTGCCTGTTTAAATTTTAATCCTGCTGACATTACCTTCTCCTAACTTTGAACGGGGCTGCTCTTTGGCAACTTAGTATTTTTTAATAATGTTACATCTGTATTAGGGTCTATTGACCTTTCAAAATTTAATTTGCAGCAGCCTGTTTGGTATTTAGGCAAGGCAGAGCCTATGTGGTGTGGTTATTCCACATAAATAGGCGATAACGCAGCATCAATACTAAACAGGCGCTGCCCTTCGGGTTCTGCCTAGGAGCGATTTACTCTTTGTTGCTCGGTTTTGACTTAGCCCACTAGGTTACAAACCTCGCGCCGTGATTAAACCGCTCCTAGTTTGAACAAATTATAATCCGCAAAGGTCAACAGACCCTAGTTAACCATTTCATTTTGAGTGGCTTGTACTGATTGATATCTATCAAATTTTGTTTGTATATTTGCTTGTGATGCACTGATATGGCGCTTCATTAGCATTTCGGCCAGCTCACCATCATGATTTTCTATGGCGTTAATAATGGCTAAATGCTCATCAAACGCTTTCGATACCCGCGGCCCTACCATACCCATTTGTACACGGTACATTCTTATTAACTGGTACAGATCGTGGCATAACAAATGAATTAAGTGCGCGTTTTTACTGCCTTTGATTATTCTGTAATGAAAATCTAAGTCGCCGGCTTCTTGATAGTACGACTCACCTTCTTTAACACGCTGAGTTTGCAAATGCTGATTAAGTAATTGTTTCAAGCCTTGTACTTCATCTGGTTCCATATTGTCGGCAGCTAACCTACATGCAAGTCCCTCAAGGGCACTGCGCACTTGGTAAACCTCAATTAAACGCTCTGCGGTTAATGCCACAACACGGCAACCTATATTGGCTTTGCGCTCAACTAAATAACAACTTTCTAAACGGTTTAATGCCTCTCTAAGCGTTGCACGGCTTACACCATAACGCTTTGCAAGTTCCGGCTCTGATATTTTACTGCCTTGTGCAATACTGCCTTCTACTATCTCGCGGCGCATATCTACAAACACTTTATCGGAAGCGGTTGTAACTGCGGTGTCGTTCAAAAAGTGCTGTGTCATAAAGTTTTTTATATTGTCGACAATTTATGGGTTAACTATGTGCTTATTAACCTACAGTGTCAACCCTGAAAACACTAAAAATGAATAAAAAACCACCACATTGTCGACAGCATTAGCTAAAAGTATAATAAAAAATAGTATTTAAGCCGTTTTACTGAATAAGGTGTCGACACTTTGAAAGGGTTACTCTTTCATTTTTAACACTGAAAAAAATCGTCAAAAATGCTATTATCTGGCTTTAATTTTTATTGTATGAGCCAAATCGTGGACGCTAACACTTATATTCCAGAGCAATTTATAGACGACGTAAAAACTTATCTGCCTGATCACCTTACATTAGATGATTTTTTAAATGCCTGTCGTCGGTCTTTACGTAAGTCTGTTCGCGTTAATACATTAAAAATGAGTGTTGAAGAATTTAAGCAACAAGCGGCTAAAAAAAATTGGCAACTTACCGCCATTCCTTGGTGTGACGAAGGGTTTTGGTTAGAGCGCCCAAACGATGAAGAGCAAAACCTAGCGCTGGGCAATACCGATTTACACTTAAGCGGGGCTATGTACGTGCAAGAGGCAAGCTCAATGTTGCCGCCAATGGCACTAAAGCAAAGCCTACAAACCAGTAACACAGTGCTCGATATGGCCTCGGCACCGGGCTCTAAAACCTCACAACTTGCCGCGTTAATGAACAATCAAGGCGTGCTTGTGGCCAATGAGCTGTCGTCATCACGTTTAAAAGTACTCAGTGCCACGCTAAAGCGTATGGGTGTAGGTAACTGCGCGCTATCACATTTTGATGGTGTGGTATTTGGCAATTACATGTTTGAGTGCTTCGACAGCATTTTACTTGATGCGCCCTGCTCTGGCGAAGGCACGGTACGTAAAGATAGCGACGCGCTAAAAAATTGGTCTATCGAGTCAAATATTACCATTGCCCAAGTACAAAAAGATCTGATTAAAAGTGCGTTTTATGCACTTAAACCCGGTGGCACATTAGTGTATTCAACCTGTACGTTAACCCCTCTCGAAAACCAGCAAGTATGCAGCGCATTATTAGATGAGTTTGGCGAATATATAAGCCCTGAGCCATTAAGCGATTTATTCCCAGGGGCTGATAAAGCCACCACCGCAGAGGGTTACTTACATGTTTGGCCGCAAACGTTCGACAGCGAAGGTTTTTTTATTGCCAAATTTAAAAAGCACAGCAGCTGCGAAAACCAAAACATTAAAGTGAAAAAAGGGGCATTCCCGTTTAACCAATTTGACAGTAAACAGCAAAGTGCGTTTATGAGCTCTCTCAAAAAGCAATTTGGTTTAACAAGCCTGCCAGGTACGTTAAAACAACGCGACAAAGAGCTTTGGCTGTTTCCTGATGAATTTGAAGCGATACAAAACAAAATTAAATATGCGCGATTAGGTATTCAGGTAGGCGTTATTCATAAAAATGGCGTACGCCTAACGCACGAATTTGCCACCGTATTTGGTAAGCAGTGTAAAAGTAATGTACTGGCATTAACCAATGAACAGGCTAACGATTACTTTAATGGTAAAGATATACGCCTAGAAGAGGTAACCAAATCCAGCGGCGAGGTGATCCTAACTTTATGTGGTTGCCCTATTGGCTTAGGGAAATGGCAAAAAAATAAAGTTAAAAACTCTTTACCAAGAGATTTAGTACAAAATACGCAGTTAATAAACTGGGCGTAAACTCTAACTTAAATGTAACAAAGGTGTGTATAACAAATGTAACTTGCTGTAATTACAGCAGTATAAAAAACGAACAAAAATGTGTATTTTTAGCACTTTTGACTATACTTAAATAACTTTCTTCTTCTCCCTAAGAATCTGAAAGTGTCTTTAGTTAGCGCAGGGCTCACATATGAGCCCCTCTATATCCCAGAGTCCCTTATAGCTCTGGGTCTTTTTTTGTCTACGGTCTAGGCGAAAGTTAACGAGCTTCGGGGATCGGGTTACGAGCTTAATCCCGAAACTTGCCCTAGCACTACAATTAGATCTTTAAGAGAAATTATGCACAAAGAGGTTATGAGACGCTACGCTTTTAGAGATAGTGTCAAAACAATTAATCACTTCGGTTAGTGGCTTTGGTTTCTCATTTACTTCTCATTCGCTTCTCTCAGTGCAATAAGATCTTTAAGAAAATTATGCACAAAGAGGGCTAAGAGACGCTGCGCTTTTAGAGGTAGTGACAACATAATTAGTACTTAGGTTAATGGCTTTGGTTTCTCATTTACTTCTCATTCGCTTCTCTCAGTGCAATAAGATCTTTAAGAAAATTATGCACAAAGAGGGCTAAGAGACGCTGCGCTTTAGAGGAAGTGATAAAAACAGAAAGCTTTCATTAATAAGGGGCTTAATCGTTAGTGTTTACTCATTTACTTCTCATTCGATTCTTTCAGTGCAATTAGATCATTAAATAATTTATGCACAGAGAGGGCTAAGAGACGCTGCGCTTTTAGAGGTAGTAACAAAATAATTAGTCACTTAGCTTAGTGGCTTTATTTTCTCATTTACTTCTCATTCTCTTCTCTCAGTTCAATTAGATCATTAAAGAATTTATGCACAGAGAGGGCTAAGAGACGCTGCGCTTTTAAAGGAAGTGACAAAACAATTAATCACTTGGGTTAGTGGCTTTGGTTTCTAATTTAATAAACTATAATCAGGTTATAACGTTAGTTAAGCCTGAAACAAAGCAACTAATTCTTAAAGTTGCTATTGAATGAGGATAATCATGCACATTGACGAGTTAACACAAATAGTTATTGGCTGCGCTATAGAGGTACACAAAACCTTAGGCCCTGGCTTATTGGAGTCAAGCTATGAATCTTGTTTAATGTATGAGTTATGTCAGGCTGGGTTATTTATTAAAAATCAAGTTGAACTACCAATAATTTACAAGGAACAATATATTGCAACAGGCTATAAATTGGACATTTTATTACCAAATGAATTAATAATTGAACTGAAGGCCGTTGATAAACTACAACCTATTCACTCAGCGCAGTTGATTACATATATGAAGCTATCAAATATAAATACGGGCTTACTAATTAACTTTAATACACTAAAGTTGGTTGATGGTATCAAGCGCTTTAATTTATGATTTTTCAATCAACTTGATAGTTAATATTCTCTTAAGTGAAGATGCACAAAGAGGATTAAGAGGCGCTGCGCTTTTAGAGGTAGTGACAAAATAATTATTCAATTGGATTAGGGCTTTGGTTTCTCATTTACTACTCATTCCCTTCTCTCATTGCAATTAAATCTAAGTAAATCATACACAAAGAGGGCTAAGAGACGCTGCGCTTTTAGAGGTAGTAACAAAATAATTAGTACTTAGGTTAGTGGCTTTGGTTTCTCATTTACTACTCATTCCCTTCTCTCAGTGCAATAAGATCTTTAAGAAAATTATGCACAAAGAGGGCTAAGAG
>NZ_JASDDE010000080.1:0-14800 GCF_030407565.1 Pseudoalteromonas sp. APC 3694 | reverse complement strand
GATCAGCATTTTACTAAGCGAATATTTACAATCTAAGTTACGCACAGGTTAAGCACTGAGTTACTCACAAATATCTACCTGTAGATCATATTTTTACTAAGTAAATTATAAAGTTATGCACTAAGCAATAGTGATAATGCATGGTTTAATTAGTATAGATCTGATCTGTAGTAAGTACAGATCAGATCTATGCTAACTCGAACTAAGCTTATCCACAGGGGGTTAAGATTTTTTATATAATTTGTCGTGTAAAATATAAAAAAAAACACTTTGTAATGGACAAAATTATTATTTAGTTAGTAAAAATTTGGCTTATCAACACTCAGTTAGTAAAAATGTGATCTAAAAACGCTTGTCTTAAGTTTTCCTTAGTAAAATACTGATCCGAGCATTTTATTTGAAGTCAGATCACTTTTATACTAACTTAAACATTTAACTTTTGTGGCTTTATGTGTTGTTATTAGCTGTCACAATAAAAACGGAAATAAAAACCATGAGCCGAAAGGTCAACATCTCGGTAGATAACTTGCCCGATACACTTAGGGGCCAAATTCACGGGGTGGAAAGTGCGATCGATAACGAAAGCCTAGCACTATTTACAGATAATAAAGATGTGCGAATTTCGATAGAAAATGCAGCCCATGGGTTACGCGCTTACTCTAACACATTTAACCATTATGATCTGTGGGGACGTTTTGTTCGCTCAGGCCACAAAAAACTGCCACTTGAAGAAGCCCCTAAAAAAACCATCATTACGCGTAAGATATCTGAAAAAGTAGATGGTATTTTATATGATGGCGAAATAAAAATAACACCGGCTGTGGTCAGTACTCGTAAAGATGGCGAAGATGTAGAATATTTAGTGTGGCCATCAGATAGAGAAGAAAAAGTAGAGCGCGCATTAATTCGCCTAGCTTCAAAAGGTAAAATTGTAAAAATTAATTTTAAGTCCGGTATTCAATATGCCGTTGTGTTTTCTATGAACGAATTAGCACAAGAGCTTAAAGCGGTTGGCCAATCTATGCCATATCCACAAATTAAAGAGTCGCTTGAAGCATTGCAAGGTTCTAAACTTTCTTTTAAATATTCTGCAACGGATACTAAAAATTCTGATATTGATGATTCGTTTTACGAGTCGAATATGAACTTTTTATCGTCTTTGCACTTTAGTGGTAAGAAAGGCCAAGGCGGAAACGTAAAATGTGTTGCGTGTTTAAATGCATTTGTACACAACATGATTGATAACCTTGAATACAAAGGTTATTACTTTAACAGTGCACAAGAATTAAAACGCGGATTATCGCGTTGGATGATGCTGCGTTTATATCATTTATGGCGTTATGCAGCACCAGGAAAAACCTACCATTTTAGATTACTTTCTATTATGGAAAAATATGGCTCTATTTACTCAACGGATGATATTACCGAAAATAAATTAAAAGCACTGCGTCGTGATATGACAACCACGATGAAAGATTTAATTGAAAAAGGAGCAATATCTGAATACAGCATTACCAATGTTAAAGATGATAAAACCGGCAACATAGTCGATTACACTTATGAAATGCACCCGTCTGATCAATTTTGTGATGAGATATTGGCATTAAATAAACACAATAAGCGTATTGAAATACAAGGCGGCAAACGCATTGTTGAAAATGCGGTATTGATTGATGAAGATAAGCTGGAAGAAATTGTAGAAAAGTAATTCTATTTATTTTTACCAACAAATATATTAAAGGCCACTTAATGTGGCCTTTTTAACATAATTTATTTAGTTACTTGTTCTAAATATAATCGGTCCACTAGAAAATCATATTCGCGTTTTCGGGGATGCGATAAGGGTTTTTCGTAATTCGGTAGTTCGCCAAATTTTACGTCGGGCTGTGGGTTAATTAGTATAAAAGGTAAAGCAGCACTAACATGATAGCGATTTTGTGCAGTGTACCTCACATTAACTTGAGGACTAACTCGAGTAGGGCGCCTAATTCGCAATTTTTCTTTTTCACCCAAACTGGCTACTCGAACCTGTTCTTGTGCAACCAGTGACTGCCATTTTTGCTGATCAATCATTCGCGGGTTTTTATAGCCTGCCGATTTTTCTAACATTTCAAGCGCCATTTTTTTTGTAAGTGTTTTGGTTGCGTGTTTATGCATCCAAGTAAAGCGAACAGAAAAAGGGGATTCAATTTCACTATGAATTTTACGATACGCCGCAAGCGTTATTAAATTTGGCATTGCATTATGCACCGCTTCAAATCGCGCGTCGTTATTATCTATTGCTAAAATACAATTTTTAAAAGCTGCTTTTGCACTATTTACCTGTGCTATGCGATCAATAATGGCTTGTTTATTCGCCTCTTTTATTACTAGCAAACCAGGATGTCGCTTTAATACTCGGCTGCTTAGCCCTGGCTTTTTATACATATCTGAGAAAGCATTTAAAATTGCCTTATGTGCCAATTCCCCTGTTATTTTTGAAACGCTTATAGACTCAGGGATTATATTTTCTTCAGTACTACTAATCTCAGGTAATTGAAAATACTCTGCTTTAGCAAAGCCAACCTCTTTAAGCTCATCAATTAAGCTAAGTGTTAATTCATTGAGTAAATCAAACTGACTTCTTATTTGTACCTTTGTAACCATTAGCTACCTACCTAGAACACATCTTACTGAGTCACTATTTTGGCAAACAACCTTCTCTTTTGATAGTTATTTTTTTAAATAAGATTCTAATGCTAAGTTTTAAAATAATTTAAATTAAGTATGATGTGTTCTTAATTAGTTCTTAAAGTACTTTTGCTTCACATATTTTAAAGGAAATAATAGAAGGGCTGAGTTAAGGCACTGAGCTTTGTAGGAAGCGCTAGCATAAATATTTAAAAGCGCATAATTGAGTGGCATTCTTTTTTAAAACCACCTGTAAAGTTAAGATTACATAAGTGCAAATTAGGTATGATGTGTTCCTGTTGCTATCTGTATCACCATCGCTTAGCTGTTAAGCTTCTACTCAAGCCATTATAATGCACACTCTACCTACTTAGATTATTGTTTTTAAATGTTTATTTATTTTTGCTTTATAAACTTGCTCATCAAAAGTAACTCAAAATAGGCTCTTAAATCTTATTAAAATTTACCTAATAACTAAATAATTGGTAAATAGTGTATTTAGTCCTTGAACAAAGCACACTGCATACGTTAATTTCATTACATCAGGTAATAGGAATGAGGAATGAACATGCAATCGTGGAACCCAAATAGCTGGAGAGAACTGCCAATACTGCAGCAACCACAGTACCCAGATCAAGACGTATTAAAGTCGGTAGAAAGCCAGTTGAAAAGTGCACCGCCTTTAGTATTTGCCGAAGAAACAAGAAGTTTATTTAAACAACTTGAAGACGTATGCGAAGGCCGTGCCTTTTTACTTCAAGGTGGAGATTGTGCAGAATCATTTAGCGACTTTAATGCCGCTAATATTCGCGATACATTTAAAACCATCTTACAAATGGCTGTAGTATTAACCTATGGTGGAAAGTGCCCGGTTGTTAAAATTGCACGTATGGCAGGTCAATACGCTAAGCCACGTTCAGCCGACTTAGAAACAATAGACGGCGTTTCGTTGCCATCTTACCGTGGTGATATAGTAAATAACTTTGAGTTTACTGAAGAAGCACGTATTCCAGACCCTCAACGTTTAATGACTGCATATCATCACAGTGCGGCAACGCTAAATTTGCTACGCGCTTTTGCACAAGGTGGACTTGCCGACTTACATCAAGTTAACCGTTGGAACATGGGCTTTGTTGCTGCTAATCCACAAAAAGCAAAATACCAACAACTTGCAGACAAAATTCAAGACGCGTTAGAATTTATGGAAGTGTGTGGTATTAATTCAACTATAGCGCCAAGCTTAAAAGAAACTGATTTATACACGTCACACGAAGCGTTATTACTAGGCTACGAAGAAGCATTAACACGTAGAGACCATTTATCAGGTGACTGGTACGATTGTTCAGCACACTTTGTTTGGATTGGTGAACGTACTCGCCAGCTAGACCATGCCCATATTGAATTTTTTAAAGGTATTAAAAACCCAATTGGCGTTAAAGTTGGACCAGGTATGGATCCAGACGAGCTTATCCGTTTAATCGATGCGCTTAACCCGGATAATATCCCAGGCCGATTAACACTTATCACGCGAATGGGTGCGGATGTATTACCAGAGAAGTTACCTGCGCTGGTGCGTAAGGTACAGCAAGAAGGTCGCAAAGTAATTTGGAGCTCAGATCCAATGCATGGCAATACTGAAAAAGCCAGCTCAGGTTACAAAACGCGTAGCTTTGATAATATCATGCGCGAAATTAGCCAATTCTTTGCTGTTCATAAAGCAGAGGGTTCTTACGCAGGCGGTGTTCATTTAGAAATGACCGGCCAACATGTAACAGAGTGTACCGGCGGTGCATACGGTTTATCTGACGATGACCTTGCTCAGCGCTACAAAACACAATGTGACCCACGCTTAAATGCTGATCAAGTATTAGAGCTTGGATTTTTAGTAGCTGATTTACTAAAAGATGCGCGTAAATAATACCCGTTCATAAATACCAAAGCCGCTTTTATTTAGCGGCTTTTTTGTGTTTAACTGTGATTACGCGCTTAAATCACACATTAGTTTGTTAGTACTTACGACGCTCAAGGCCTGTATCAGAAATGATTTTTGCTGAAATTTCTTCAACAGAATGATGAGTAGAATTTAAATGTGCAATTTTATTTTTTTTATACAGCATTTCAACTTCGCGCACTTCAATACGACACTGCCTGATTGATGCGTATTTTGAATTTGCCATGCGTCTGTCCCTTATTGCAGCCAATCGCTCTGGATCAATGGTTAAGCCAAACAGTTTGTGCTTATAAGGCACTAAGCATTTTGGTAAACCTTCGCTTTCTAAGTCGTCTTCAGTGATCGGGTAATTGGCTGCTTTAATGCCATACTGCAACGCTAAATAAAGACTGGTGGGTGTTTTACCACTTCGACTAACGCCAACTAAAATAATATCAGCCTCCGCAAAGTTTTTAATGTTGCCACCATCATCATTCATCAACGCGTAATTAACGGCATCAATTCTAAAATCATAACTTTTTTCATGAATAGAGTGTGTTCTGTGTACTTTTGGTACTGGCGCCACATTTAATTCTTTTTCAATTTTTTCGCTATAGGTACTTAAAAAATCGTATGAAACTGCATCCGCTGAGCGAATAATCTCAGACAATTTATGATTCACAAAAGTAAAAAACACCAAAGGCTTTTCACCTTGCTTAGATGACGTAGCGTTAATAAGCGCTTTTATTTCATGCGCTTTTTCTTCAGTTTCTACAAAAGGGATTGTTTTATGATTAAATTCGACAGGGAATAAAGATAAAGTCGCATGACCAAACACTTCAGATGTGATTGCTGTGCCATCTGAAATATAAAACGCAGTTCTCATAAAGCCTCTTTTTTATTACATTTAATTTTAAAATCAGTGTATCACGGTTTACGTGGGGACGTTTGCCAGTGTAGAATGGTGGCGACCTTTATAAAAGGTTTTCTTTCTTAACTCTCACAGTTACTACTACAATTTGTTTTTTGGAGAAAGATCCGTGCAAGAATACGTTCTCTGGTATCAAGAGCTTGGTATGCAAGATGTTCCTCGAGTTGGCGGTAAAAATGCCTCACTTGGTGAAATGATTTCAAACTTAGCTAACGCAGGTGTGCAAGTCCCAGGTGGTTTTGCTACTACCTCAGACGCTTTTAACGAGTTTTTAGAACAATCAGGACTCAACGCAAAAATTCATGACATTTTAGATACACTCGATGTTGATGATGTAAACACACTCGCCAAAGTCGGCGCCGATATCCGCCAGTGGATTATCGATACCCCATTCCAACCTAGTCTAGACAAAGCAATCCGCGACGCATACAGCCAGCTACATGGCGACACAACTGCAGATGTTTCATTCGCTGTTCGTTCATCAGCAACCGCTGAAGATATGCCAGATGCCTCTTTTGCAGGCCAACAAGAAACGTTCTTAAACGTTGTTGGTATTGATTCTGTAATGACTGCTATTAAACACGTATTCGCTTCGTTATTTAACGACCGCGCTATTTCTTATCGTGTTCACCAAGGCTACGATCACCGTGGTGTAGCGTTATCAGCGGGTATTCAACGCATGGTACGCTCTGATAAATCAGCATCAGGTGTTATGTTCAGTATTGATACTGAATCGGGCTTTGAAGATGTTGTATTTATCACATCAAGTTATGGTTTGGGTGAAATGGTTGTACAGGGTGCGGTTAACCCAGATGAATTTTATGTTCATAAACCAACGCTACTTAAAAACAAGCCAGCTGTAGTTCGTCGTAATATTGGCTCTAAAGCCATTCAAATGATTTACTCACAAGACAAAGCTCACGGCAAACAAGTAGAAATTGTTGACGTAGATCCAGCGCTTTCAAACAAATTCTCGATTACAGATGAAGAAGTGCAAGATCTTGCCAAACAAGCTGTAATCATTGAAAAACATTACGGTCGTCCAATGGACATCGAATGGGCAAAAGATGGTAACGATGGCAAACTATATATAGTTCAAGCGCGTCCAGAAACAGTTCGTTCAAACGAAGACACTAACGTAATGGAACGCTTCCAACTGAATGGCAGCAGCAATGTTGTTGTTGAAGGCCGTGCAATTGGTCATAAAATTGGTAGTGGTGTTGTGCGTGTACTTGATTCAATCAAAGAGATGGACCAAGTACAAGTAGGTGATATTTTAGTTACCGACATGACCGACCCAGATTGGGAACCTATCATGAAGCGCGCGGCTGCGATTGTTACAAATCGTGGTGGTCGTACATGTCATGCAGCAATTATTGCACGTGAGTTAGGTATTCCAGCCGTTGTTGGTTGTGGTAATGCAACAGATTTAATTAAAGCTGGTCAAGAAGTTACCGTATCATGTGCCGAAGGCGATACAGGTTTCATCTATGAAGGTATTTTAGACTTTGAAGTACTTACTTCACGTGTTGACGAAATGCCTGAACTGCCAATGAAAGTAATGATGAACGTAGGTAACCCAGATCGCGCATTCGATTTTGCTCGTTTACCACATTCAGGTGTTGGCCTTGCGCGCGTTGAGTTTATCATCAACCGTATGATTGGTGTTCACCCTAAAGCGTTATTAAATTTTGATGCACAAACTGATGCATTAAAAGCAGAAATCACAGACATGATTGCCGGTTACGAATCACCTGTTGAATTCTATATTGGTAAACTAGTTGAAGGTATTTCTACCCTAGGTTGTGCGTTTGCTCCAGAGCGTGTAATTGTGCGTATGTCTGATTTTAAATCAAACGAATACGCAAACTTAGTGGGCGGCCAGCAATACGAGCCAGAAGAAGAAAACCCAATGATTGGTTTCCGTGGTGCTGCGCGTTATATTTCTGAAGATTTCCGTGATTGTTTTGCCCTTGAGTGTGAAGCAATAAAACGTGTTAGAAATACCATGGATATGACTAACATCGAAATCATGATCCCATTCGTACGTACCCTTGAAGAAGGTAAACGCGTTATAGAATTACTTGAAGAACATGGCCTTAAACGTGGCGAAAATGGTCTTAAAGTAATTATGATGTGTGAACTTCCGTCAAATGCATTAATGGCTGAAGAATTTTTAGAATACTTCGATGGTTTCTCTATCGGCTCTAATGATTTAACGCAGTTAACGCTTGGTCTTGACCGTGATTCAGGTTTAATTGCGCACCTATTTGATGAGCGTGACCCTGCAATCAAAAAGCTTCTTTCGATGGCTATTAAAACAGCAAAAGAAAAAGGTAAGTATGTAGGTATTTGTGGCCAAGGTCCTTCAGATCATGAAGACTTTGCAGCATGGTTAGTAGAGCAGGGTATTGACTCTGTTTCGCTAAACCCAGATACAGTACTAGAAACATGGTTATATTTAGCTGATAAACTCGCTAAATAAATTACCTTGTAAAAAAGTGCCAGCATTTGCTGGCATTTTTTATGGCTTAAAATTTGTGTTTTACTAATTTTTTATCTAAATAGGCACATGAACGAGTAAGCGCTTTTTGACACCAAGCTAAATAACCTCTCGCTTTTGGGTAATACATAGAAAAGCACAGTAAACCTACAATAAAAAATATTAACGAAGGCCCTGGTACTACAGCAAACAATAATCCGAGTAAAATAAACACTGTTCCGCTGATCTGCATTAGTAGTTTTTTCATATAAACCTCATAGTAGGCGTTTAATTTGATTATAATTGCAGCTGCTCATATTACGATTAAATGAGTGTTACAAACTGTAAAATCTTCAATTTCTATTAGCCATCACCATGATATAATTACACAAATGCATTAAAAAGCGCCGCCATGATAGCAACGATTACACAACAAGATGCCGCGACCGAATTGGTTGCAAATTACTTAAATACTATAAAAAATCAAGGGTTTACTGGAGATACAGACGCCAGTTATGCAACGAGGCTGACTGCATCAACCGATAACAGTATTTACCAGCAGCTTCCACAAGGTGTTATTTTTCCAAAAAACGAAAAAGACATTCAAATTGCCTTACAAACTGCATCTCATGACCCGTTTTTGTCGTTAACTTTTGGTCCTCGCGGTGGCGGCACAGGCACTAACGGACAATCTTTAACCCCAGGTATTGTGGTTGATTTATCACGTTACATGCGTGAAATCCTCGAAATAAATGTAGAAGAAGGTTGGGTACGAGTTCAAACGGGCGTGATAAAAGATCAACTTAACGACTTTTTAAAACCGTATGGATTTTTCTTTTCACCCGATTTATCTACTAGTAACCGCGCCACTATTGGCGGCATGATCAGTACAGATGCATCGGGGCAAGGCTCCTTAGTTTATGGCAAAACCAGCGACCATGTTTTAGGGCTAACCACCTATTTAGTTGATGGCACTGCAATGTCTACCAGTCCAATAGACATTGAAAAAGCAAAAATAATTGCCGATCAGGACACATTAATTGGTCAAATATACAAAACAGTTTTAGATATTTCAATTAATGAACGCGACGCTATATTAGCCAAATTCCCACGATTAAATCGCTTCTTAACTGGGTATGACCTAGAGCATGTACTAAGTGAAGACTTACAAACTTTTGATATGAGTCGACTAATTACAGGTTCTGAAGGCTCATTAGGTATAGTTACTGAGGCGAAATTAAACCTAACACCCATTGCTGAGTTTAAAACACTCATCAATATAAAATATGACAGTTTTGATTCTGCACTTCGCCATTCACCATTTTTGGTTGATGCCCGTGCGACCTCGGTTGAAACCGTTGACAGCAAAGTATTAAATCTTGCCCGCGAAGATATTATTTGGCATTCAGTATCGGACTTAATAACCGATGTACCAAATAAAAATATGCAAGGACTCAACATGGTTGAGTTTAATGCCGTATCACCACAAGACATAAAAGACAAAGTAGACACATTATGTAAATTATTAGATGAGTGTGTAGCTAACCAAACTAATGGCGTTATTGGCTATCAGTTAACCAGTGATAAAAGCGATATACTGAAAATTTATGCAATGCGTAAAAAATCTGTGGGTTTACTCGGTAATGTAAAAGGCAGCCAAAAACCTCTCGCGTTTGCCGAAGATACCGCCGTACCGCCTGAAAATTTAGCCGATTACATTGTTGAATTTAGAGCGCTACTCGATAGCCATAATTTACAATATGGTATGTTTGGCCATGTAGATGCCGGTGTATTACATGTTAGACCCGCGCTTGATATGTGCGATCCAGAACAAGAAAAATTACTGCGTACTATTTCAGACGAAGTAGTAAAACTCACCGCAAAATACGGTGGATTAATGTGGGGCGAGCATGGTAAAGGCTATAGAAGTGAATACGGTCCTGAATTTTTTGGTGAGCATTTATTTACGCAATTACGAAAAATAAAATCGGCGTTTGATCCAAATAATAAAATCAACCCCGGAAAAATATGTACCCCGCTTGAAAGTGAAGACTTACTAGTTAGCGTTGATGGGCAAAAGCGTTCTTACTTCGACAAGCAAATTTCAATTGATGTTAAGACCAGTTTCAACAATGCAATGACCTGTAATGGTAACGGCTTATGTTTTAATTATGATGAAAACTCTCCAATGTGCCCGTCGTATAAAGTAACTGGCGATCGCCGTAATTCGCCAAAAGGTCGAGCAGGGCTAATGCGTGAATGGTTACGTCTTCAAGAGTCAAAAGATGTTAATTTACTTGAGGTAGAAAAAGAACTTAACAAAGGTGAAGTAATTACTTGGTGGGAGCGCTTTGTTCATAGCAGAGAGAAAAAACAAGGCGTTTACGATTTTTCACATGAAGTAAAAGCCTCAATGGATGAATGTTTAGCGTGTAAAGCGTGTACTACGGCTTGCCCAATAAAAGTAGATGTGCCAACTTTCCGTGCCCGTTTTTTAAATTATTATCACAGTTATTATGCCCGCCCACTCAAAGATTACTTAGTGGGTAATATAGAAAACAGTGCACCGTTAATGGCAAAATTTGCTAGGGTTATTAATCCAATTGTAAAAACATCATTAGTTAGTGGCCTCATTAAAAAAACGGTAGGCTATGTTGATACCCCTCAGCTAAGTATTCCTGCACTCAACAAACGTGTAAACAAAGCGCAAAAATTTAATTTAGAATTACTTAAAAAACTAAGTACCGATGAGCAAAATGATTATGTACTCATTGTTCAAGACCCATTCACCAGCTTTTACGAAGCAGAATTGGTTGAGAGTTTTATTACACTAATTACTCAGCTTGGAAAAAAACCAATGCTGTTACCCTTTAAACCCAATGGCAAACCTCAGCACGTGAAAGGTTTTTTGCATGAATTTAAGCTAACGGCAAAAAATGCTGCAGAGTTTTTAAATCAGCTTAATGATATTAATGCGCCGTTAGTTGGTTTAGATGCGTCGTTAGTGATGTGTTATCGCGATGAGTATAATACAATTTTAGAAAGTAACCGTGGCGATTTTAATGTGCAACTTGCGCATGAATGGTTAGAAACACAATCGTTCAGTGCTTTAAAAGCTAAACAAATAAATACTGAATTTACCTTATTAAGTCACTGTACCGAAACGACTGCATTACCAAAAGCAGCAAGTGTGTGGAAAAATATTTTTGATCAGCTTGGTTTAACATTAAACACCGCAAATACTGGGTGTTGTGGTATGGCCGGCACTTATGGTCATGAAGCACAAAACCAAGCAAACTCCAAAGCACTTTATGAAATGAGTTGGAAACCTATCGTTGATAAAAATAAACCTGAGCAACTTTTATCAACTGGCTTTTCATGTCGTAGCCAAGTAAAACGTTATGAAAAATTTAAGCCTAAGCATCCAATAGAGTTACTGGCAAAAGTACTTAGTTAATAATTTAACTAAGTAAGCTGTAAAATCAAAAGGCGCAACTTATTATTAAGTTACGCCTTTTTGTTTTTGTTTATATTTATTTAGTTTTTTTAGAAAAACTGTCTGCAATGGGTTTTGTACTAATACCATGAATAAAAACACTGAATAAAATTGTGGTCATAGCAATGGTCGCAATTTGAAATTTATTTTCTATTTGTGTATCAATAACCATTAAAGTAAAAACAATCGAAGCCAATCCTCGTGGCCCAAACCAAGCAAACGTTAAACGCTCTTTTATTTTTAATGACGTAAATTGCAATGACAACATAACAGGAATTATTCTGATCAGTGTTGTACTAAGTAGCGCATAAATTATTATTTCAGTATTTAATTTCGGGATCACTAAATAAGCACAAACAAAACCGAATAAACACCAAATCATTAAAGAGGAAAAGTCAGCTATATGCTCGGAGTCTTCAATCAGCTCTTTGTTTATTTTGGTGCTCGCGTATTTATCAAATAAAAGCCCCGCTACAAATACGGCAATAAATCCACTGCCATGAAAATATTGCGTAAGTGAAAATACAGCCATAGCAAAACCCAATAGTAAAAACGGGCTAGTGTTTTGGGCAAAGTAATGTCGCTTCATTGCAAAGTTTAAACACGGAATAAAAACAGCAATACTTGCAAATGCAATTAATAATGCAACTCCCAACTCTCTAGCAAATACACTTAACGTTTGTGTTGCAGTAATTGCAGATTCAGGATTTTTTGCGAGCAGAATAAATATTAAAAATATAGGCACACATAAGCCATCGTTTAAACCGCTTTCTGTATTAATACCTTCGCGTATTTTTTCAGGCACTTTTGTATTGCTTAATAATCCCTTACTTAACGCCGCATCGGTTGGGGTTAATATAATTGCGATAAGTGCTGCTTGAATTAATGAAAGCTCAGCAAATAAAAATAACGCAGTAGCAATCCCGAGTAATAGCGTTAAAGGTAAGGCAACAAATAAAAGTAAACTTGGATATTGAAAACTATGCCTTAATACTCCTAATTTTGACTTTGCTGCATCGGTAAATAAAAAGATACTGAGCGTTAATTCTATAAAGGGTAGTAAAAACCGTAAGCCATTTTTAAAATTTTCACTTTCGTTTGGAGCTATCAATGCTAGCAGCATCCCCCCTATAACAAAAAACATCGGCCCGGTAATTTCTGTTTTTTCTAATTGGCGTAGTGTTATAGAATAAATTAAAAATAATGCACCAATAAAAGCAATAATTAAGTATTCCATTAAATCTTCCTTTTTATTCCAGATTTTGCCCGTTCTTTAATATTTGTTTGAATATATATTTGATCGGTTGTGGCTATTTTTGCGTGACCTAAATCTTCAGATAAATGCTTTAAAGGTCGAGTTTGTGCATCATGTGTTGCACCGGTATGTCGAAGCCAATGTGCAGTTGCCGCCTCTAATTGTTCCGCGTCATCTTTAAAGCCATCATCAAGTAATGACTGCTGAGCAATATCAAAACTTTGTTGTACTAAACGACGAATTTGTCTTACTGTCATACCACCTTGGCCACGAATTTTATGCACTAACGGGTCGGATTCGTCAACACGGGGCAGGGCAGGTAAACCACGGTATAACCGATAACGTTTTAAATACTCTAGAAAATCATCACTTAAAGTTACATCTCGTAATTTATTACCCTTACCCATTATACGTAAAAACCAAAAGCCATCGTTATCTTGCCAAAAATGAGACATAACAGGTGACCATTGTGGACGCTCTGATAATTCTGATATACGTAAATATAATCCTTTTAAACAGGCGAGGGTAAAAAGGTTTCTTTCATACTCTGGTTTTTGTTCGCACAGATCACGCGTTACACCAAATACGTATTCCCATTGAATATCGCTTAATGTATCGGGAATTTGTATTTGTGATTGTACAACCAAGTAGGGGCTATTTTTCTTAACCACAGGTACAAAGTTAGCGAAAGTTTTTTCTTCTAAAATAGCGAACTTGTAAAATACATTAAGTGCAGTAAACATTGCGGATAATGTTTGCTGACTCGCAATAGATTCTTTTTGCATGAAAGGGCGCCAATTTTGGTTTAACCTACGTACTCCTTGCTCATCTTTATAGCGCCACTGTACCGAAGTTGATGCCCACTTTTTATCCGGTTCAACTATAAAATCAACATAGGCTTCAATATCTTCACGCTTTAAATCGAATACTGATTTTTCAGCTATAAGCCATGACCACAAATAAAATCGTTCTAATTCATTGCGAAAACGACTATAAGTTGCTTCTGATTTTCGGCCATAAACATATAAAAACTGGTATAAAAAGTTAAGATCAGCCTTTGATTCAGTTACAGTCAAGCTGACTTGCTGTATAAAAGAGGCTAGTTCTGGATATTCTGATTGGAGTGTATTATCTTCAAGGTGAGCTATTTGATAACGTAATTGTTTTAATGTATCGACCAGAGCAACAAGCATAATAGTAAAATATATAAGAAAATAATAGACTTATAGATTAACCTTAAAGTCCGATACTGTCTAGTATTGGACATAACGAAATTTTGATATTTATGCTAAATGCAGATTTATTAACCATATACCTTATTAAAGGAAAAATCATGAAAAAATTACTTCTGTTGAGCATGTTAGTTATTAGCGTTTTATTAACAGGTTGCGCTACTACAGGCAGTGCTTCTCCTGGAGAAAAACGTGCTTTAGTACAAAGTATGAAATCGAATACATTAACTGCTCTATACGAAAAAAAACCAGATGTTAAAACTCAAATTGCAAACTCTGCCGGTTATGCTGTATTTGATAATGCCAACGTAAACGTTATTTTAGCCAGTTTTGGTGGTGGGTACGGTGTAGTAAAAAATAACCTAACCGGAAAATCTACCTATATGAATATGGGCGAAGCTGGTTTAGGCTTAGGTTTAGGTGTTAAAGATTTCAATATTGTGATGGTTTTTCACGATCAAGCAGCGTTAAATAGATTTATTAAACATGGTTGGGCGTTCGGTGGTAATGCCGATGCTGCTGCAAAATACCAAGATAAAGGTGGCGCTTTAGTTGCCGAAGCTATTGCTGACCAAGTTACTGTTTACTCTTTAACCGAAAGTGGCCTTGCACTGCAAGCTGTTTTAAAAGGCACTAAATTTTGGGTAGATTCTGAGCTAAACTAAGCTATCAAAACCCTATCATAAGTGGGCTAGTTTTATGGATTACGCCCACTTTAATTTAATTCACTCAATTTAACATAACGTAACTTATGGGCTGTAATAACTATACAATAAATAAGTATAAGATCCAGATGCCCTGTAT
>NZ_JASDDE010000079.1:0-15080 GCF_030407565.1 Pseudoalteromonas sp. APC 3694 | reverse complement strand
CCATACAACGCCAAACGCGTTTTATGTGATAGTGAAACAAGCGAAGAAGTTAATAGACTAAAGTAGATACTAGAAGACTTTATTATCAGAATTCCAAATTTTAGTAAGCTTGATTAAATCGACCTTACACCAAATTTGCTTGGTGACAATAGCGTTTTGGACCCACCTGACCCCATGCCGAACTCAGTAGTGAAACGAAACAGCGCCGATGATAGTGTAGCATTTGCTATGTGAAAGTAGGACATTACCAGGCTCCAAATAAGAGAAAGCCCGATTCGAAAGAGTCGGGCTTTTTTACGTCTGTAGGAAAGTGAAAGTATTAGCCGTCAGCCGTCAGCTATCAGCTGCACAGCGTTAACCTGACCACCGTAGCGTGGTTGAGTATCACGAAACCCACGGATAAAAGAACACGACAGAGGATGAGTCGGGCTTTTTTACGTTTGGAATAAAGTAAAAGAAGGTATTAGGTTAAAGGAAGAGAATTGATCAGAGCCGACCCTAAGGCATTCTACTGCGTCATCGCAACGAAGTAGCACACCGACTCCAAATATAAGTCAGCGTACAGCCCTTAGTTTTGAAGTATTACCATCAGCACTCTCTCTTTACTGATCTTAGTTATTCTCTTTGCATTGCATCTTTAAACTAGTCCCTAAATTATCATCTTGTTGCAATTTCATTGTTGGTTTAATAACTGTCCTGTGTAAAACTATCTAGGATAATTTAGTAAATCAGGTGACATGAATGTCGAATATAAAAGCTTGGAAACTTCTCAGCCTGTTTTGTTTGTTTACAGCACTGATTGGTTGTCAATCTAAAGAAGAACAGCTACAACAAACAATTCAAGAGTCCATTAAAAAGGCCGATGTCGAGCTTACTCAGCTTGGTAAAGCACTTGATAATGGTAGTATACGTAATGCGATTATTCTTAAAGAATACAGTCGTATCCTTAAACAACAGCAACCTGAACTCAGTAAGGTTGTTGATGTAGTTAGCCTTGATGCCACACGCCAGGGAGCCCTTTATAGTGGCTTAACCCAACGCCTTGATGATATTAAGGGTAATTACTTAATTCCTCCTTACGAAGACACTTTATACAATATTGATTTATTGCGTGAAGCCGCCAAGCCAACGTTATTTTCTGATGCCTTAACCGATCCTATTAATATGCTTGCGGATATGTCGAATGGTTCTTTGGCACGAGTTGGTGCTATAAGCCAAAAAGCTGAAGGCGAAGGGGTCGGTAACCAAATGGTAGGTAATCCTAACTATGGTAATTGGCAAACGAATAGTAGCGGTATTAGCTTTTGGCAATGGTACGGCATGTACCGTATTTTGGGTGATGTATTTGACCGAGTTGAATACGGAAGTTGGAGTAAACGCCGTAAGTATAGTTACTACAATGACTATGGTCGTACTCGTTACTCAAGCCCTAAACAAATAAAAACCCAAAGTGCATTAGAAACACGTACACGACAATCTTACCAACGCCAAGGCAAGCAGTTCACTAGTCCTTATGCGAGTAAAAAAACAGGTGCATCAGGTTTGAGTCGCAGCAGTTATACGCCGCCTAAAAGTCGCAGCAGTTACTCAAGAGCGAGTAGTTATAGCAATAATTCAGGATCGGTTCGTAATAGCAGCAGCAGAACCTCGCGCGGCGTAAGTCGTGGTAAGTAAAGAATAACGTTGGAGTTAGAATAATATGTATGAATTTAATGGAATAACTATGTGGTCTTTGCAAGCACTGTCTGTGGACTTTGCAATTATCATCTTACTGTTTGTGAGCTTAAAGTATATTAAAGGTTGGGTATCTAATTTACACGCCAATGATGAAATTACCGAGCGCGATAACTTTGCATTTGGAATAAGCTTTGCCGCTGGTTTGGTAGCACTTGCGATTGTGTTAACGGGCGTGAGTAGTGGTGCTTTTGCTGCTACGTTACAAAAAGAAGCTCTGTTAATGCTTGGCTATGGCGCATTAGCAATTCTGCTTATAAAGCTGGGTCACTTTTTTCAAGATAAAGTGGCATTGCGTAAAGTAAGCTTACATAACGAAATAGTCAAAGGTAACGTTACTGCGTCAATTATTGATTTTGGCCATGTAGTAAGTGTTGCAGTGGTTATCCGCTCAGCACTATTATGGGTTGCTACTGAAGGTTGGCATGGCATTCCTATTGTGATTGCCGCTTTTGTGATTGGTAGTGTGGTACTGCTTTTAGTAAGCCAATACCGAGTGCAGTTATTTAAACGCACCAATAAAAGCGGTGATTGCCTACAACAAGCCATTGTTGATGGTAATTTAGCAGTAGGTGTTCGTTATGCAGGCTTTTTAATTGGTAGTGCATTAGCCATTACTGCTGCAACGGGCATTGCTCCTTATGCTGCCGATAATATTAATGCGAGTTTACTTTACTGGGCGCTAAGCGCCGTTGTTTGTTTGGTTGCTTTCATTTTACTGCACTTACTGACGATTAAAATCATTCTTGCTGGCTGTAATATTTCAGATGAAGTGAATCGTCAAAAGAATGTGGGTGTTGCCGCTATTTCTGCAGCTGTGTCATTTGCTGTCGGGATCACTATGGCCACACTACTGGGTGCATAATCACGTGTCATCAACTCAAGCTTCCCCAAGTAAATTTAATTTACTTGGGCATGATATTTTACTGATCACTGTTATGGCCGTACTCGCAGGATGCGGCCTTATTTATGAATACTTACTTTCTCATTATGCTGGCCGAGTACTCGGCTCAGTTGAGAGTGCAATTTACGCCATGATAGGCACTATGATTGTAGCTATGGGGATGGGTGCATTTTTAGCGCGTTGGTTTAAAGATGCCTTCACCGCATTTGCTTGGCTAGAGAGTATTATTGCGCTCATAGGTATGGGCTGTATATTAGCCATTGCTAGCATTATTGCCGTGAGTTATTCACTCCCTCATTTATTTTCAAGTATCTTTAATATTCCACCAGACGTTATTCTCAATGGCTATGTCTTTCAAAAGCTGCAAGAGTGGTCTCGCTTTTTACCTTATGTATTTGGCTTAATATTAGGGCTATTTATTGGTATGGAAATACCGCTTATTGCCCGTATTCGCCAGCATGTTTATGGACGTTTTTTAGAAAATAACGCCGGCACTATATATGGGGCTGACTATATTGGCGCTGGTATTGGCGCGGCAATTTGGGTGAGTATTATGCTCGCAATGCCAATAATGCAAGCCGCCGCTTGGACAGCGCTATTTAACATTATTGCCGGACTTGCCTTTTTATGGCGTTACCATAGCTATGTACGCTTTGCTAAGTTGCTATTGGTTTGCCATATATTACTGCTGGTGTTATTCGCTTTTATTTTGCAGTTTGGTAGTAGCTGGATGGATAACCTAAGTAACGTACTATACAAAGATAAAGTTATTTACTCTCAGTCGACTAAGTATCAACATGTGGTGCTAACAGAGCGTTTAAGTAAAAATCAGCCTCAGCCAATTACTGATCTATATTTAAATGGTCGTTTGCAGTTCTCTAGTGTAGATGAGCAAATATATCACTCAATGCTTGTTTATCCTGCAATGCTCGCATCTAATCGTCATGACCGTATTTTGATTATTGGTGGCGGTGACGGATTGGCCATGCGTGATGTATTAAAGTGGCCGGTTGAGGAAGTGACTTTAATTGATTTAGATGGACAGCTACTCAATTTATTTGGTCATAAAGATAATCAATACACACCGCCTGATGATATTAAACAGCGATTAGTGGCACTCAATAATGAATCGATGCATGACCCCCGAGCAAATATTATTGTGGGTGATGCATTTTTAGAAGTCGAAAAGTTACTGGATCAGTCAAAGCAGTTCGATACTATTTTAATTGATTTGCCAGACCCTAATCACCCTGATCTTAATAAGATGTACAGCGATTACTTTTATAATCATGTACGCCAATTATTAGCGCCTGATGGTGCTATGGCGGTACAGTCAACATCGCCTTATCATGCGAAAAAGGCATTTTTAAGTATTGCTAAAACGGTGAAAGCCGCAGGTTTTGATTATGTAGAGCAATATCAGCAAAACATTCCTTCGTTTGGTCAATGGGGATGGACTATTGCGACTAAAATGGGGCAATCACCTAGTGCCCGTATTAGCAATATAACTGATATGCCAGTGCCATCTCGGTGGATTAGTAAAAAATATTTATTAGCGAGTTTTGCATTTCCTAATAACTATTTTGAACAAGTGAACGATATTGAAGTCAATAGGTTAGGTTCTGGTCGCTTATATGATTATTACCGAGCAGCTTGGCAAATAGAAAGTGAATTGTATAAAAATTAATAAAACATGGTTGACATAATATGTCGACCATGCGAATCTTAACTCAGACATAATATGTCATATGACGAAAAGGCAGAGACATGGAATTAAATGAACTTTCAATAAAATTAGCGTCTTTTGAAACCGAGGGTGCTAACTTTGAGTCTTTCTTGATTGCCAATCCAGGTGAGCAAGATGTTTTACAAGTCATTGTTGATGGAAATGACGAGCTTCCAATTTTTGTTACTCAAACACAAGAGCAATTACTATGTATTAGCTACTTGTTTGACGAAGATGAAGTAAAAAGTGAATTACGCAACGAGTTAAACGAAACATTACTGCGTTTAAACGTGCCAATTCCACTGAGTGCATTTGCTAAGATCGATAATAAATACGCGATTTTTGGTGCACTGTCGGTAAATTCATCTCTAGATGATGTTACCCACGAACTAGTGACATTAGCTGATAACGCTATAGATGCACTAGAAGCCGTGACCTTATATTTAAACGATTAGTAGCTAGTTAGTGGAGTTAAGATTATGAGTATTTTAAAAAAATTATTTACAGCAGTACGTGGCGGCGCACGTGAAGCAGGCGAAGCAATTGTTGATGCCAATGGTATTCGTATTTTTGAACAAGAAATTGCCGATGCACAAAATGCACTGAATCGTGCTAAAAAAAGCCTGACAGAAGTAATGGCTAAAGAGATGCAAACTAAGCGTAAAATTAGCGCAGTAGATGCATCAATTGCTGAGCACGAAGCGTATGCAGGTCAAGCCCTTGAAAAAGGGAATGAAGCATTAGCATTAGAAATTGCAGAAAAAATTGGTGACTTTGAAGCTGAGAAAGCCGAACACGAGCAAGTATTAGCGGGCTTTACTAATCACATAGTGACATTGAAGCAGCAAGTTAAAGATGCTGAAAAATCAATTAAAGAAAACCAGCGTCAGCTTACTATGGTTAAAACCACAGAAAGCGTTCAACAAGCGACAATGGCTGTAAATAGCACGCTTAATACTAATAATTCGTCAATGACGTCGGCGCGTCAGTCGCTTGAGCGTATTAAGCAACGCCAGCAAGACCGTACTGATCAATTAGGTGCTGCAAAGTCTCTAGAAGCAGATGTTAATGGCGACGATTTAAAAGCTAAAATGGCTGAAGCAGGTATTGGTGATACGAATCCAAAAAGTGCTGATATTTTAGCGCGCATTAAAGCGAAGCAAAATAGTTAACATTTAGAACCATATCAAAAAGGTAACCGAGTTTCGCTCCGTTACCTTTTTTGCTTACAGAGGCACCTTATATGTTTAATTTTTTCAAATCTAAAAAAAAGCCAGAACGTCAGCTTAATCATGCGAGTGACCTTAAAAAAGGCGACATGTTTACTGTCATTGATTCGTTTGCTTATCCTTCATGGCTTAAAGGTCAAACGTTGCGCGTTATTGATGTGCAAACGTATCAGTACCAACACAGCAGTGATACTGAATTTGTACTTGAAACTAACACTGGCCAAGTGGTGTTTTTACAAATAGAGCAAAATGATGGTGAACAGTGGGCAAACTTCTCTATAAAAATTCAGCGTGATGAAGTTGAAGAGATCTTTGGTCTTGATGAATTTGCGCGTATTTTTGATGAAGAGTCATTAACACATATCACGGTACAAAATACCCCTGAGCGTTTTATGCAATTTTTAGCGAAAAGCTATCAGCAAAGTGAATCGCCTTATGTTTGTTATTTTCATAATAAAGACTTTCGTGGCCAAACGCTGCCTCGCTATGAGCAAGAAGGTGGTGAACCATGCGAAATGATTTGCTTAGCCTCTCCTGATGAAGGGCATAGCGTTAATATAGAGATTTGGGAGGGAGGTGAAACAGAAGTCTCACTGACGTTAACTCGCCCAATTAGCGATATTGTTGATTTGTTTCCTGGAGATGCTCAGTGAGTGATGCTAAAGACAAGTGGTTGCGCCAAGAGCAAGCTGTGCGCGCCACGCAAATGGCATTTGATTTGAGTAGTGAGGTACAAAAGTCGATAAAAAAACAAGCTATCGATCAAGAGCTCACTCCCTCAGATATGATCCGTAAAATTTTAGGTCTTGATGTAAAGTCTAAAAAAACACGGCAACGACTATCGTTTAATTTAAATGATGACGAAATAGCGCAATTGGCTAGCCGGTTTGAAGTGGCAGTAGATGATAAAAGAGCGGTAAAGCAACAGGTAGCAGAGTTACTAATTGAGCATACAAAAAAGACTAAGTAACCCTTTTGCCTTCTTTATGTAAAATACTTACACTGGGGCTATTATTTTCTAAAAAAGTACCGCTGTGAATATCTTATTGATTGCCTACTTACTCATGTTTGCTTTATTTGGCACGGCGGCAAGCTACTTCGTGCGTTTTATATATGCTTACTGGGTACAGAAAAAAATGCCACTGGAATACATTTTTAAGGCAGGTGTGTGTATTTTCATGGTGGTGGTTATTTCGGTGTTAATACCACTATTAGATTAACACCGAAACGAACTGCTACTGGTAGTTAACTGTTTTACATTGATTATCAATACATAAAGAGTGGACTTCTAACACTGGTGAACAGTCTTTGAACTCAAGCATTGCATTATCTAGTTGTTCTTGCTCAGTGATTTTTTGCGCTAATTGCTCTGCTTGTTCTTGAGAGTGATTTAATGTTGAGTACACAACATACTTACTCGGCCCCCCACAGACACGCGAGCAAACACCTAACATTGATAGCTGGCTGTACAGCTTTTATTACTTGTAAGCTCATTAAGTTAAGTATTTAAAACAGATTCACTCGCGTTTTGAGCTTTGCTTGATGTTAGTGCACTACTGCAACTGCTAAGCAGCATAGTCATAACAACACAGGTAGCTGATAGCTTAATTACGGATGACAAACAACTCATAATCTAATCCTTAAAATACACTTACCGCAGAGCCTTCAAGTTTAACACATTTATTTTCAACACACTGAGTGCTTGGCGCAGTTAAATGTTGGCAAATACTCATCATGCCTTTTTGCACATTATAGGTACTTTCTAATTGAGTGATAGTATCGCTTAGGGCTGAAACCTGCTCTTGGGGTGCGCTTTGTGTAGAGTACACAATGTAATCACTTGGTCCACCACAGGCACGGCTACCAACAGCACTGACTTTACACTGTGAACTAGTTGAACATTGTTTATCTGCTATGAGGTTATTTAATTTATTTTTTGCTGTTTTAATATCATCAAGCGACACTTCCTTTGCAGCATCAACCGGTAGTTGCTGTGCTATTTTATTTTCTCTATTCGCTTGTGGTAGTTTTTGTTGTGGTATCGGCGTAGACGTGTTTTCTACCGTATTGGTTTTAGTTTGCTCAGTTTCATTTGAGGTGCTTTCTAAGCAAGCTGTTAAGCAAAGCGGTAGTAGTAGAGCGAGTAATGGAGTACGCATAATCGTTCCTGATAGTGATGAATTATTCATCACTATCATACACGGTGCATTTATTACGGCAATAAAAACTCTACTATCAATATATTAAAGCGCCATTAATGGCGTTTTTACATTAACCCACCTTGGGTTAATTTAGCTGGATTGAGTAATGCCTCTAATTCTGAGCGAGATAGGTCTGTCTCTTGCTCGGCGATATCAATAATTGGCTTTGCTTGCTGGTAAGCTTGTTTGGCAATTTTTGCTGCTTTTTCATAGCCAATAACTGGGTTGAGTGCAGTAACTAAAATAGGATTTTTAGTCAGCGCTTTATCAATCTGTGCTTGATTAACTTTAAAGCTAGTTATGGCTTTATCCGCTAGTGCTTGCGCACTGTTAGCAAGTATCTCTGTACTTTGCAGGATATTATAAGCAATCACGGGTAGCATTACGTTAAGCTCAAAGTTGCCAGCTTGGCCTGCTACGGTAATTGTGGCGTCGTTACCGATGACTTGCGCACTAGCCATTGCAGCGGCTTCTGGGATCACCGGGTTCACTTTGCCAGGCATAATGGATGAACCAGGCTGCAATGCTTCAAGCTCTATTTCACCAAGTCCCGCAAGCGGCCCTGAATTCATCCAACGTAGATCGTTGGCTATTTTCATTTGCGCAACGGCATAGACTTTCAGCTGCCCTGATAAAGCCACAATGGCATCTTGCGATCCAATATTATAAAAAAAGTTATCACTGGGGATAAAGTTAATCCCTACTTTTTCACTTAGCTGTTTGGCAAATAGAGCGGCAAATTGTGGGTCGGCATTAATACCTGTGCCGACCGCTGTTCCCCCCTGAGCCAGTTCACAAACACGTATTAGTGCATGCTCAATACCGCGGGCTGCGTGCTTTACCTGCGATTGCCATGCGCTGAGTGTTTGCTCAAAGGTCACTGGCATTGCATCCATTAAATGAGTGCGCCCAGTTTTAACTATATGACCGATGTCTGCTTTTTTCTGCTCTAAGGCGTCGGCTAAGTTTGCTAGTGCTGGCAGTAATTTTTTATCAACACTGATAGCACTGCTTAAGGCGATTGCAGTGGGAATAACATCATTCGAGCTTTGTCCCATATTCACATCGTCGTTAGGGTGAATAGGTTGATTAGCATGTTTTGAAGCCAAACTTGCAATAACTTCGTTGGCATTCATATTTGAGCTGGTACCTGATCCCGTTTGAAAAATATCAACGGGGAAATGCTCATAATGCTGACCATCAATAATTTCTTGGCAGGCATGCTCGATTGCATTTGCTTTTGTTTTATCTAAATGGCCAAGCTTTAAATTGGTTAATGCTGCGGCTTGTTTTATATACGCTAAAGCAATAATAAATTGCTGTGGCATGGTGAGGTTGCTAATCGTAAAGTTATTAATGGCGCGTTGGGTTTGTGCTTTATAAAGTGCGTTAACGGGTACGTCGAGTGTGCCCATGCTATCTGATTCTGTTCTAAAGTTACTCATTAGTACTCCTAAAAAAGAGAATATATGACATTAAACTACGCTATAAAAAAAGATATGGTGCTGTTATTGCTATTTACAACGGTATAGCTAAAAAGTAGGGGGCGTCAAGGCAAGTTAACAAGTGGGATTAAAACTAAAAAGTCGACTTAAACGGATTTTAAGTCGACTTAAATAATGTATTTATATAAACAGCCAGTTATAAGGCTAAACAGAACTTTAATTGTAGCCAAGAATAAATATTTGGTCTGTTTCATGTTTGTTTTGTGCCTTTTGAGTGTGTTTTACATGAGAAAGTAAGTCGATAACCGTTGCTCTACAATCTGTTTCATGACTCGTTTTATCTAGGCTTTTATCGGTAATTGCCATTACAGCGTCTACGGCGGTATAGGGTGAAATATACATAATGTTATCCTTTTGTCGTTTAGTACTCATTAAGTGAGTAATTTAATAAAAGCATATAGCGTACCAGCTCGGTAAATATAATTTAACGTATTGAAATTAAAGTTATTTTATTATTTTGGTCAATTTACTCACGACAGAATAGTTGAAATTTGTTTTACTATTGTGCATTCATTTGCAATTTAGGTGCATCAGTATGACCAAACCATTTTCACAAGCCTGCGAAAATAATAAAAATCATATACTTAAGGCTTTGCAGCCTGCATTGCAAAATGCAGCATCAGTACTTGAGATAGGCTCGGGGACGGGTCAGCATAGCGTTTTCTTTGCCAAAAAATTGCCACATTTACAATGGTATACCAGTGATCGAGAGGTTAATCATCAAGGAATAAAGTTATGGCATGATGAGGTGCAACTGGCAAACTTGCATCCGCCTTTATTGCTTGATTTAAACGATCCTTGGCCAGTAAATAAAGTGGATGCGATATATACTGCTAACACTTTTCACATAGTGAGCTGGGAGTTAATTACGCGTTTTTTTGCTGGAGTAAATCAGCACTTAAACCAGCAAGGGGTGGTGTGTGTATATGGCCCTTTCAAATATAAAGGGGAGTTTACCAGCCCCAGTAATGATGAATTTAATAGTTTATTGCAAAGTCGCTATCCGCTTAGTGGTATTCGTGATTTCGAAGCGGTTGAGCAACTTGCAGTGCAATCTGGGCTTAAGTTACTTAGCGATACTGCGATGCCTGCAAATAATCAGTTACTCATTTTTAAACGGCAATAAAATGCTGCATTGTTGTTTATAAATATCGATATGTTGGCGTTCGCGTTTTAAGTAATCTGCAATAGCATGATTAAAATCGGGGTGAATAATATGATGAGCAGAATAAGTAGTGATGGGTTGAAAGCCGCGTGCTATTTTATGCTCACCCTGAGCACCGGCATTAAAACAGTGAATATTATGCTTAATCGCATATTCAATTCCTTGGTAGTAACACAGCTCAAAGTGAAGAGAATCAACCTCTTCGCTTGCTCCCCAATAACGCCCATAAAGGGTATTGTCACCAATTAAACTTAATGTGGCGGCAATCACTTTATGGTCTTTTTTGGCTAGCATAATGAGCAATTTTTCAGCCATTAAGGCGTGTAGCAAGCTAAAAAAATCGTTGTTTAAGTAGCCTAAATGGCCTGAACGTTTTAAATAAGTACGTTGATAAAACTCACAAAAAAGCTGCATCACTGTTGTGGTGATTTGCTCACCTTGCAGCCATTCAATGGTGATATTTTGCTGTGATATTTTAGCGCGTTCTTTTTTTACTGCTTTGCGCTTACGGGCATTAAAGGTTTTTAAAAAATCGTCAAAATCTTTAAAGCTATTATTAAACCACTGAAACTGTACCCCGGTTCTCAGCATGGCACCTGCATCATTTAGCTGTGAGGCTTGTGCTTTATCGCAAAAGTTTACATGCCAGCCTGACCAGGCTTGTTTTGCGCAGTGGGTATTAAGTTGCTCTGTTATATATTCATACACTAACTTTGGATTGCTATGCATAATACGTATTCTTTGACCCTCAATCGGACTAAAGGGAATACAGCACAGCCATTTAGGGTAATAATCTAAGCCATTTTTTTCATAAGCTTCAGCCCATGCCCAGTCAAATACATATTCACCGTAGGAGTGCGCTTTTAAGTAGCCAGGGGCAAGGGCAACTAGTTTATCGTCTTCATAAACGGCTAAGTGGTGAGGCTGCCAACCTGTTTTTGCGCTTACACATTGGCTTTGCTCAAGGGCATATAAAAAAGCGTGTTGAGTAAAAGGGTCATTACCAAAAAAATAATGCCATTGTGTTGCGTCAATTTGGTTGATGCTATTAAACCATTGATGTGAAAAGTGGCTCATAATGCTTTGCCTACTATTTTTTAAGTGGGTTGCTGATTAATTTTGGTAATAGTGCGACAGCCATATTTGGTTTTCTATTTTCGATAAATCTTTATGGTTTATCTGGCGCAATATATTGAGATAGGCACTGTATGAGCTTATCGAGTTCGAGAGGTTTTGCAAGATGTTCGTTAAAACCAATTGCTAAGGCATTGGCTTTATCTTCAGGCATTACATCAGCAGTTAAGGCAATAATTGGTAATTGCTCAGTACTTTTCATTTGACGTATCAAGGCGGTGGCTTGGTAACCGTCCATAATCGGCATCTGGCAATCCATTAATACTAAATCGAAGTCATTTACTTTAACTTGTTCTACTGCTAATTCGCCATTTTCCACTAGTGTTGGTGTAATCCCTAAAGAGCTAAGCATTGCTTTTATGACTAATTGATTGACGCTGTTATCTTCTGCAACCAGTATTTTTAGTTTACTTAAATTAACATGCTGGTGTGTGTGCTTTGACGTTACTTGTTGTGCTGCACATGTATTTAACTCGACAGACAGAGTAAAAGTAGAGCCCTTACCTGGCTCGCTTTGTACGCTGATATCTCCAGACATTAATAAGCTAAGTTCTTTTGCGATTGCTAAACCAAGCCCTGTCCCACCAAATTTACGTGATGTTGAGCTATCAGCTTGGGTGAACGCATCAAATAACTTACTTTGCTCTGATAGCGCAATACCGATGCCCGAGTCCTTAATAGTCAAGGTAATTTGACGACGTCTATTGGTGATCTCCTTGCTGTATGCGCTAACACTTACTTCACCTTCATGGGTAAACTTAATGGCGTTACTACATAGGTTTAATAAAATTTGCTCAATTCGCATAACATCACCTTCAAACCAAATGTCGGTTGGTAATTGGTTATTAACTTTCCAGAGAATGCCTTTTTGTTCTGCGCTTTGCTCGAACATACTACTGATCCGAGCAAGAAGCGCATTCAAATCAAAAGGAGCGACTTCTAAGGTGAGCTTTTGTGATTCAATTTTAGAGATATCGAGTACATCATTTATTAAACTTAACAATGATTTAGACGCTAAATTAATTTTATTTAAATAATCAGAAAGAATTTCAGGACTATCTTCATTTTTAGCTAGAGTGGAAAAGCCAATCACGGCATTAAGCGGAGTGCGAATTTCATGACTCATATTTGCTAAAAATCGGCTTTTAGCTTGATTTGCTAAATCAGATTGTTTTTTAGCCTTTACCAGCGAGCGTGTACGCTCTGCTACCAAGCGTGAGAGTGCAAGGTGCTGGTTATTAAACAGCAGTAATATCAGTAAAATGAGTGAGCTTACAATGACCTGTAAAATAAGCAAAAAGAGTGTCATGTTATTAGTTTGATGCGGTAGAAATTCATCTTTAATGGTTAAATCAACGAACCATGTTTGCCCTGAAAAATCAATTTTGATAGTTGTAAGTTTATTGCTTTTGGTTGGAATATTTTCGGCATTTGAATAAAACGGATTGATAGCATTGGCTTCATAAATAGCGATATTAAACATTTTATTTTGTGCTTGCGTAAGCGACTGAGCAAGTATGTTTTTTACTAAAAATACACCTGTTGCGTAACCTTTAATTGAGGCAACCTCATTATTTTGTTGATACACGGGAGCAAATAATAAATACGCGGGTTCAGGTTGCTGTGTTTGAACTAATTGAATTATTTTAGTCCCTATCGGGCGAATTTTGATACGTGGGTCGAGCAAAGTTTCACGGCGATCTTTTCGAGAATTAAGATTAAAACCTATCGCTGATTGGTTTTCTGTAAAAGGGGCAATATAGGTAATAACCACCAATGGGTCATTGTTTGATAATGGTGCCCCTTTAATGCTTGGATCAAAGTTGTATGCGTTATAAATTTCATTAAGCTGTTTGTTAAAGTCACTGACCTGAGCGGGATCAATTTTACGATTCCATGAAAATGCTTTAATAAATGAATGCTCAGCCAATAGTTGGGCACTGTAGCTATTAAACTCTTGCCTGCTTAAAGTTGGCGTTGATTGTATTTGGCTTGCAAGGCTTTGTACGGTTATTTGGCTGAGGTTTAAATTGCTCAGCAAACTGTTTTCAATAATAGATGTTTCGCGCTTGGCAATTTGTATTGAATTTGAATAAGTCTCTTGGTTATATAGCTTAGTGGTTAAGGCTACTGAGATGAATAATACCGAGCATACTGCGATAGTAGGTAATGGGGTAACATCATGGCGTTTAAATTTAGGTTGTAATAACGCTAATAAAAAGGGGGTTGCGATCAGCACGCCTAGAGAATCACCAAGCCACCAAAAAGTAACATTTCTCCAATGATTATCAATGCTGTGAGCAGGGTTAAACTGACTTAAAGCATAGACGCCAATATTGGCCGATATTAGGCTAACAACAATACCAACGATAAAAATAAAATATATTATTGATTGGCGTTTCTTTAAGAACAGCGGATGACCTAGCCAGTATTTTAAAATAGCTGCGCCAATCATCCCTTGCAGCACAGCGCCAAAGCCGATTAGTAACACCTGCTCTAATGTATTGCCAATTAAAACTTGATCAGAGATAACGTTATCACTGGTACTTAAATTAAAGGAGACAGAGGCAATAAATAATGCAGGGATAAAGCGCCACCACCAGATAAAACAGCCAACTAGGGCAATACCTGCAGGGAGCCAGATAGGGATGACTTGTGATTGAAAGGCAAAATTAGTTAATAAATTACCAGTTATAAAGTAAGCAACCGCAAACGATATGTAAAAAACAAAAGAATTGGATGTTGAACCAAAAATCTTCACATGCATCCTTGTTAAATATTATTTTTATAATGATATTTTAGTATAGCGAATCGACAGTAAATAGTATTATTTTTAAAGTGGTAGCTGCTTTTTACTAAATGATTGTTTGAGTACTACCGTTGACTCTATATTGGCGATGCAGCTTAAGCTCCCCAGCTGGTGCTTTACAAACTGCTCATAGCTTTCTAAATCCTGAGAAATAATTTTCAGTAAATAATCGTGGCTACCTGAGATCACAGAGCACTCAAGTACATGGGGAAGTTTTTCTACATGCAGCTCAAATTGCTGTGCCGCACTCACCGAGTTTTGACTTAGTCGCACGAAAGCATAAACCAGCACATTAAGGTTGAGCGACTTAGGGTTAATTGCAGCGTGATAGCCCGTAATTACATGTTCCTGCTCAAGCTTTTTGATACGCCTAAGAGTTGGGGTGTCTGATAGGTTAATGGTATTGGCTAATTCAGAAACCGACATGCGGGCATGCGATTGTAAGGCAACCAGTAACTGCTGATCTTTTTTATCTAACATGACTATGGGATCTTATTAATTATTTTAATGTTGGTAGTGATTATTGCTAACAAAAGGTATTTTTACTATTTTTTTTGACGTTTTACCCTCAGGGGTTTTTGTTAGCATTAAGACATAATAATAACAGGATGTAGTCATGAGTGCGTATTCCGGTGATGGTGAACACCGATTCCGGTTTTATCGTGAACACTTA
>NZ_JASDDE010000078.1:0-15556 GCF_030407565.1 Pseudoalteromonas sp. APC 3694 | reverse complement strand
CCGAACCCCGAACCCCGAAAATTAAAAACAGCTGGTCTGACCATTTGTTTTTGATCTTATTAACCTTTCTTTATTCTCTGCTATCTGTGTATTATTTGAACTTTGTTTAAATTACGTTACGCTGGCCTTAGAGCTTTAAAAGTACTGTAAATTGACAGTAATTACGGTTTTTGATAACGTATGGCAAAATTTGGTATGACCAATTTACCTTTTGGTCAGGTCATTCAGTTAAAAGCCTTCTTTAATGGGCTGCTAGCACTTATACAACGCGGACGTTGATTAATGTCTTTAAAAATTAAAGCGGCAAAATTATCTGATGTTATTTTACAACAACTTGAGAACATGATTCTTGAGGGGTCGTTAGCACCAGGAGAAAAGTTACCACCGGAGCGTGAACTCGCTAAGCAATTTGAAGTGTCGCGTCCGTCGTTGCGTGAAGCCATTCAAAAGCTTGAGGCAAAAGGGCTCGTAACCCGTCGTCAAGGTGGTGGAACGTATGTAAAAAATCAATTGGAAGAGGGACTGACTGATCCGTTGTTTGATTTGATCAGTAAACACCCCGAATCACAGTTTGATTTATTAGAGTTTCGTCATGCGCTAGAGGGAATTGCGGCTTATTACGCAGCACTTCGCGGAACAAGTAACGATTTTGCAAAAGTAAAACAGAGCTTTGATCAGATTGCATTAGCTAAAGATGAATTAAAGCAAAAAGCCAAAGCGATTAATGACTTTCATTTTTGCATCGCAGAGGCGTCTCATAACGTAGTGTTACTGCATTTAGTAAGAGGGATGCAAAGCTTACTTGAGCAGAATGTTTTACAAAATTTAACGGTATTACTTAAAAAGTCAGATATAAGCAGCCAATTAGCCGAGCATAGACGCTTATTAATGGATGCAGTGATTGACGGTAATCCTGAACAAGCTCGCTTAGCAAGTAATGCGCATTTAGCCTATATTGAAGAAGCATTGCTTGAAGCGGGTAAAGAGCACTCGCGAATTGAACGTAGTTTAAGACGCACCAAACAAAATTAAGCAAGTACATTCACTGTTAACTTGATTCAACAGTGAAGTATTCAATACATAAAATTAGTATTTTAAACATAAGGAAACCTCCATATGTCTGAAGTCAATAAAATTGACGTAGACGCGCTAGAAACACAAGAGTGGTTACAAGCTCTTGAATCAGTTGTGCGCGAAGAAGGTGTTGAACGAGCTCAGTTTTTACTTGAGCAAGTGTTAGAGCAAGCCCGTTTAGACGGTGTTGATATGCCAACTGGCATTAACACAAACTACGTTAATACGATCCCGGTTGATCAAGAACCTGCCTACCCTGGTGATGTAAATCTTGAGCGCCGTATTCGTTCAATTATTCGTTGGAACGCGATTATGATTGTATTGCGTGCATCGAAAAAAGATCTCGACTTAGGCGGCCATATGGCGTCTTACCAATCGTCTGCTGCATTTTATGAAGTATGTTTTAACCATTTCTTTAAAGCGCCAAATGATGTTGATGGTGGTGATTTAGTTTATTACCAAGGTCATATTTCTCCGGGTATTTATGCGCGTGCATTTGTTGAAGGGCGTTTAAGTGCCGAACAGCTTGATAATTTCCGTCAGGAAGTAGATGGTAAAGGCTTACCTTCTTACCCTCACCCTAAATTAATGCCAGAGTTTTGGCAGTTCCCAACGGTATCTATGGGCTTAGGTCCAATTTCTTCAATTTACCAAGCGCGTTTCTTAAAGTACTTAGATGGCCGTGGCTTAAAAGACACTAAAAACCAACGTGTATATGCGTTTTTAGGTGATGGTGAAATGGATGAGCCAGAATCACGTGGTGCTATTTCTTTTGCTGCCCGTGAAAAGCTAGATAACCTGTGTTACTTAGTTAACTGTAACCTACAGCGCTTAGATGGCCCTGTAATGGGTAACGGTAAAATCATTCAAGAGCTAGAAGGGCTATTTAAAGGCGCTGGCTGGAATGTTATTAAACTTGTTTGGGGAAGCGGTTGGGATATTCTGCTTGCTAAAGACACCACAGGTAAATTACTACAGTTAATGAACGAAACTGTTGATGGTGATTACCAAACATATAAAGCGAAAGATGGCGCGTACGTACGTGAACATTTCTTTGGTCGTTACCCAGAAACAGCAGCACTTGTTGCTGATATGACCGATGAAGAAATTTTCGCCCTTAAGCGCGGTGGTCATGAGCCTTCAAAGCTGTTTGCCGCCTTTAAAAAAGCAGAAGAGACGAAAGGTCGTCCAACAGTGATCCTTGCTAAAACAGTAAAAGGTTACGGCATGGGTGAAGCGGCTGAAGGTAAAAACATTGCGCACCAAGTTAAGAAAATGGATATGTCGCATGTGGCTCACTTACGCTCTCGTTTAGGCTTAGATGATTTAGTATCTGAAGAGCAATTAAAAGAGCTACCATACTTAGAGCTTGAAAAAGATTCTCCAGAGTATAAGTATCTTCATGCGCGTCGTGAGGCCCTACAAGGTTACACGCCAACACGTATTGCTAAGTTCTCTGAAAAGTTACAGTTACCAGAAGTAGATGCGTTCAAGCCGTTACTTGAAGAGCAAAAACGTGATATTTCAACCACTATGGGCTTTGTGCGCGCACTTAATATCTTATTAAAAGATAAAGGTATTGGTAAAAATATTGTGCCAATTATTGCCGATGAAGCACGTACTTTTGGTATGGAAGGTTTATTCCGTCAAATCGGTATTTACAACCCACATGGCCAAAATTACACCCCTCAAGACCGTGATATTGTTTCTTACTACAAAGAAGCAACCTCAGGGCAGGTATTACAAGAAGGGATTAACGAGCTAGGTGCAATGTCGTCATGGGTTGCTGCTGCAACATCATACAGCACCAACGACTTACCGATGATCCCATTCTACATTTACTACTCTATGTTTGGTTTCCAACGTGTTGGTGACATGGCATGGATGGCAGGGGATCAACAAGCACGTGGTTTCTTATTAGGTGCTACAGCGGGTCGTACAACGCTAAATGGTGAAGGCTTACAGCATGAAGATGGCCACAGCCACATTCTTGCAAACACGGTACCTAACTGTATTTCTTACGATCCTACTTATGCATTTGAAGTAGCGGTTATCGTGCAAGACGGTATTCATCGTATGTACGGTGAAGAGCAAGAAAACATTTACTACTATCTAACGCTAATGAACGAAAACTACCATCAGCCAGCAATGCCAGAAGGCGCTGAAGAAGGTATTCGTAAAGGTATCTACAAGCTAGAAAGCTACGAAGGTAAAAAAGCCAACGTACAGCTATTAAGCTCAGGTACTATCATGACTGAAGTGCGTAAAGCGGCGGCAATTTTAAGCGAAGACTATGGTATTGCATCTGATGTTTACTCTGTAACTTCATTTAATGAACTTACCCGTGATGGACAAGATGTTGAGCGTTTCAACATGCTTAATCCAGAAAGCGAGCAAAAAACAGCTTACATTACAAGCGTATTAAACGATTCAGTCACTGTTGCTGCAACGGATTACATGAAAAACTACGCAGAGCAAGTACGTTCATTTATCCCAAGCAGTAACTACAAAGTATTGGGTACAGATGGTTACGGTCGTTCAGACAGCCGTGAAAACCTACGTCGTCACTTTGAAGTTAACGCAAGCTACGTGGTAGTTGCGACATTATCTGAACTTGCTAAACGTGGTGAAGTTGAAAAGTCAGTGGTTGTTGAAGCTATTAAAAAGTTCAACATCGACACTAACAAACTTAATCCACTGTACGCATAAGAGGTTTGCAATGAGTATTGAAATTAAAGTACCTGATATCGGTGGCGATGAAGTAGAAGTAACCGAAATACTAGTGAGCGTTGGCGATAAAGTTGAAGTTGACCAATCACTATTAAGTGTTGAAGGCGATAAAGCTGCGATGGAAGTACCTGCTGAACAAGCCGGTACGGTAAAAGAAGTTAAAGTAAATGTGGGCGATACAGTAACCACAGGCACTTTAGTGTTCATCTTTGAAGGTGAAGCGCAAGATTCTGCTACTGACTCTAAAGAAGCTGAAAAAACCGATGAAGTAGCACCGGCTGCGTCATCGGGCTCGTCAACCAAAGAAGTCACTGTGCCAGATATTGGCGATGATGAAGTTGAAGTAACTGAAATTATGGTTGCGGTTGGCGATAGCGTAGAAGAAGAGCAGTCTATCTTAAACGTTGAAGGCGACAAAGCGGCAATGGAAGTACCAGCACCCTTTGCCGGTACAGTAAAAGAAATTAAAGTAAATACTGGTGACAAAGTGAAAACGGGTTCATTAGTGTTTGTTTTTGAAGTCGCTGGTGGTGGTAACGAAACTGCACCTGCAAGTGATTCAAAAACGCAAGAGAAGCCTACTGAAAAAGCTGCTTCATCTAAAGCGTCAGAATCAAGCACAAAAGAAGTTAGCGTGCCTGATATTGGTGATGACGAAGTTGAAGTAACCGAAGTCATGGTTGCGGTTGGCGATAGCGTAGAAGAAGAGCAATCTATCTTAAACGTTGAAGGCGACAAAGCAGCTATGGAAGTACCGGCGCCGTTTGCAGGTACTGTTAAAGAGATTAAAGTAGCGACTGGCGATAAAGTTAAAACGGGTTCCCTGATTTTTGTATTTGAAGTGGCGGGTAGTGCACCAAGTGACGCGCCTGCAAAACAAGACGAGCCAAAGGCTGAATCTAAGCCGGCAGCTCAGGCTGAGTCAAAACCAGCAGCATCATCTGCTAAAGCAAGCTCTGAAAGCTTTGAAAACAATAGCGCTTATGCTCATGCATCGCCAGTGGTTCGTCGTTTAGCACGTGAGTTTGGTATTAACCTTGCGAACGTAAAAGGCACAGGTCGTAAAAACCGTGTTGTTAAAGAAGACGTGCAAAACTATGTTAAGCAACTGGTTAAGCAAGTTGAGTCTGGTCAAGTACCTGCAGCTAAAGGCAATGCTGGTGGCGGTGAGCTTGGTTTAATTCCATGGCCAAAAGTTGATTTTGCTAAGTTTGGTGAAATTGAAGAGAAAAAACTCTCTCGTATTCAAAAGCTGTCAGGTAAAAACTTACACCGTAACTGGGTGCAAATCCCACATGTTACCCAGTTTGATGAAGCGGATATCACGAGCCTTGAGCAGTTCCGTAAAGAGCAAAATGCCCTTAACGAGAAGAAAAAGCTGGGTGTTAAAATTACGCCATTAGTATTTGTAATGAAAGCAGCAGCTAAAGCGCTTGCTGAGTTCCCTACATTTAATTCATCGCTTTCAGAGGATGGCGAAAGCTTAATCCTTAAAAAGTACATCAATATTGGTGTAGCGGTTGATACGCCAAATGGCTTAGTTGTACCAGTGTTTAAAGATGTTGATAAAAAAGGCATTATTGAACTCTCTCGTGAACTAATGGAAGTATCTGTTAAAGCGCGTGATGGCAAGTTAAGTTCATCAGATATGCAAGGTGGTTGTTTTACTATTTCAAGCCTAGGTGGCATTGGCGGTACGGCATTTACGCCGATTGTGAATGCGCCTGAGGTGGCAATTTTAGGTGTGTCTAAATCTGAAATGAAGCCTAAGTGGAATGGTAAAGAGTTTGAGCCTAAGCTAATGGTTCCACTTTCAATGTCTTACGACCATAGAGTGATTGACGGTGCGCTTGCTGCACGCTTTACTGTTACTCTTGCAAGTTACATGAGTGATATACGCCAGTTAGTGATGTGATCACTACAGAGTGAGTAAAATCAAATCCCAGCCAGTTGTTTTTAGCTGGGATTTTTATCATTTGCAATGATACAATATTTGCACAAATGCCCTTTTCTGCCTTGCAGAAACATGGCAGTTAAATTTTGGGGCTGTGTCCCGTTCAAACAATAAAGGTAATAGCATGAGCAACGAATTAAAAACTCAAGTTGTTGTACTAGGCGGTGGTCCTGGTGGTTACTCTGCGGCTTTTCGCGCTGCTGACTTGGGCTTAGAAGTTACATTAGTAGAATCTCGCGAGACATTAGGCGGTGTATGTCTTAATGTTGGTTGTATTCCTTCTAAAGCACTTTTACACGTAGCTAAAGTGATTGATGATGCTGCAGAAATGTCATCTCACGGCGTTACTTTTGGCGCACCAAAAATTGACTTAGATGAAGTTCGTTCTTGGAAAGAGTCTGTTGTTGGCCAGCTTACAGGTGGCTTAGACGGCATGGCTAAAATGCGTAAAGTAAAAGTTGTATCTGGTTACGGTAAATTTACTGGTAGCAATACTTTAGACGTTGAAGGCGCTGACGGTAAAACAACCATTACCTTTGATAACGCAATTATTGCTGCGGGTTCTAAACCTGTAAACTTACCTTTCATCCCTGAGGATGATCGCGTTATTGATTCAACGGGTGCGCTAGAGCTTAAAGATGTTCCTGAAAAGCTACTTGTTTTAGGTGGTGGTATTATTGGTCTAGAAATGGGTACGGTTTACCGTGCACTAGGTTCTGCAATTGATGTTGTAGAATTTGCAGACCAACTAGTTCCTGCTGCTGATAAAGACATCATTAAAATTTACCAAAAGCATGTTAAAGACAAGTTTAACGTGATGCTTTCAACTAAAGTAACTGGCGTTGAAGCAAAAGACGACGGTTTATATGTTACGTTTGAAGGCAAAAATGCACCGGCAGAGCCAGTACGTTATGACAAAGTACTTGTTGCTGTAGGTCGTACACCAAATGGTAACATGTTAGACGCTGATAAAGCGGGTGTGAATGTTGATGAGCGTGGTTTTATTAACGTTGATAAGCAATTACGTACTAACGTAGAACATATTTTTGCGATTGGTGACTTAGTGGGTCAGCCTATGCTTGCGCATAAAGCTGTTCATGAAGGCCACGTTGCAGCAGAAGTTATCTCTGGTCAAAAACATTACTTTGATCCTAAGTGTATTCCTTCAATTGCTTACACTGACCCTGAAATTGCATGGGCGGGTGTAACTGAAAAAGAAGCCAAAGAGCAAGGTTTAAGCATTGAAACAGCAGTATTCCCTTGGGCTGCATCGGGTCGTGCTATTGCTTCTTCACGTACTGAAGGTTCTACTAAGCTTATTTTTGATAAAGAAAGCGGCCGTATTATCGGTGGTGCTATGATTGGTATTAACGCAGGCGAAATGCTGGGCGAAATCGGTCTAGGTATTGAAATGGGTGCAGATGGTGAAGACCTAGCGTTGACTATCCACGCTCACCCAACATTGAACGAATCAATTGGCCTTGCAGCTGAAATTTTTGAAGGTTCAATCACTGATTTACCAAACAAAAAAGCAGTTAAAAAGAAGAAGTAATTTCTTTTAGTTAATCGCGATAAAAAACCCAAGCCTCGGCTTGGGTTTTTTGTTTTTATAGCCGTCAGCCGTCAGCCGTCAGCCGTCAGCCGTCAGTCGTCAGCCGTCAGTAAAGACAAGCTCCCTTGACACTTAAGTTAATATGAGCAAAATTTTGTAGCTGATAGCTGATAGCTGATAGCTGATAGCTGATAGCTGATAGCTGATAGCTGATATCTAATTTCTTTTATTTTAGCTACAATGCGCAGCCATCAATTAATAGGTAATAAACCACAGTGACCCAGAGTTTAAAAAATTCAGTTTTAGCATTACGTGCCCAGCAAATAAGTGAATCTCGACGCGAGTTTAATGCCCGAGGCGGTAAGATGGACCGCTGTGAGCAATGCTTAATTGCCAAGCATTACTGTATTTGTGAGGGCGCTGAGTACGCAAGTTGCGACGCTGCGGTTTGTTTACTGATGTATCATAATGAAAGTTTTAAACCGTCTAATACAGGGCGTTTAATTGCTGAAATAGTCCCTGACAATTATGCGTTTCGTTGGGATAGAACCTCCCCAGATCCTGCTTTATTAGCTTTATTGAATAATGATAAATATCAGCCTTTTGTGATTTTTCCTGCAGAAGATGTTGAAACAGATAGAGTAGTAACGCAAGTAGAGCCTGTTGCAGGTAAAACGCCTTTATTTATATTTTTAGATGGTACATGGCGTGAAGCTAAAAAAATGATTCGTAAGAGTCCTTATCTAGATAATTTGCCCGTGCTTTCTATTACCGCACAAAAGCTCTCAGATTACCGATTACGTGTAGCACCCCATGCTCACCAGTTAGGTACGGCAGAAGTGGCTATTATGGTATTGGCATTGGCTGGTGAGGTTGATGCGAGCACTAAATTAGAACAGCATTTTATCAAATTTCGCGACGCCTATTTACTCGGTAAGCGCAACAAAGGCAGGCCGGAATAAAGTACGGGATGTTGATACGAAAAAGCTGGATTTAATGCTTGTTCATAGTTTGAATGTATATAATCTTGGCTGACCGCTGATTTTCAGGCAAAAGAAAAGCGCGAACCATCTCTAGTCGCGCTTGCGGAATCTTCTAACTTTGTTGCATCCTGCAATTGAACCTAATCAACTCCAATTTTTACGATCCGTGTTATTACAATATTACTTTCTAGTTCTATGTAATATAGGCTATCCGGGCCTGTCTCCATAAATCCCTAAAACATCCTGTAAGGTAAAATCTATTACCAATCCTTATTGCACATCCGAGTGCATTCCTTTTGCTACCATTCCGTTGTGTTGCCCTAAGGCCTGTCCGTTTTATTCCCTATCCTTTAGCAACAACTTTTCCGTGTTGTTATCCATTACGCATCATCCTGATGCTATCCCTTATGCAACATTCCATTGCGATACTCATCCTGAGCCTGTCCTTAAATCCCTGTTATCCTAAAAACCAAACCTTGGTATTCGAGTAGTTAGTCCGTTTCCATTTACTCGGTAAGCGTCGTTGCTTATTTATGGGTTAATTATAGAGAGTGATTTGCAGTAAATGTAGGATAAAACCGCTTATGGTTTATGTTCTTACAAATGAAATATATTTAAATAACTTAAAATACAATAGCTTAGTTTGTTTTTAGGGTGTTGTGCAGGGTGTTTTTACTCATTTGCTGTCATAAGCGTAAGAGATGTCTTACAAGGGTTTTCTTTTTTGGGCGTATTTATCACGAAGTGATTATATAAAGTGTGCACTTTTTAGTTCATCGCGGTAAAATTAATGATAATAATTATTAGTTAGGTAAGACAATATGAAAAAAACACTCGCGCTTGTTGTTGGGTTAATTGCCTCAGCACCGGCTGTTGCAACCGATGTTGTGAATATTTACTCATTTCGACAACCTTTTTTAATTAAACCTATTTTAGACGATTTTACACAGCAAACGGGCATTAAAACCAATGTGGTGTTTGCTAAAAAAGGCTTAATAGAACGTGTTAAGCGTGAAGGTAAACACAGCAAAGCCGATTTAGTTTTAACCTCAAACTTTAGTGCTTTAATTCAATTAGAAGAGCTAAATCTTACGCAAACCATAGAAAGCGAGCTGGTTAATAATAATGTCCCGGCGGCATTTCGTGATGGCGATGGTCAGTGGGTAGCGCTCACTAAGCGCGTGCGTAATGTTTACTCTTCAAAAGAGCGTTTAGGCGCATTGCCTAACCTTACCTACGAAGCGCTTGCTGAGCCGCAATACAAAGGACAAATTTGTACTCGCTCTGGCAAACACCCATATAACTTAGGCCTTGTAGCTTCTATGATCGCTCATCATGGTGAAGCACAGACGAAAACATGGCTTGAGGGTGTAAAAGCTAATTTAGCGCGTAAACCTCAAGGTAACGATCGAGCGCAAGTTAAAGCGGTTAAAGAAGGTTTATGTAATTTAGCCTTAGGTAATAGTTATTACTTGGGCAAAATGCTGCAAGATGAAGCACAAAAACCATGGGCTGAAGCCGTTCATATTAACTTTCCAAATCAAACTGACCGAGGATCACATATAAATGTATCGGGTGCGGTTATTACTAAGTATGCTAAAAACCCTGAAAATGCCTTGAAACTCATAGAGTATATGACAGACAATAAGGCGCAAAATATGTATGCCTCGCTCAATATGGAGTATCCGGTTAAGCCAGGTGTGAAACTTTCTAGTTTGGTTGCATCATGGGGAAGCTTTAAGGAAGACAGCTTACCGCTTGATGAAATTAGCAAATATCGTCCGTTAGCACTTAAGCTAATTGATGAGGTGAAGTTCGATCTTTAATGACTTATAAATTTCAGCTGTCAAAATGGCAGCTTATTGCGTGGTCGACGGGGTTATTGCTGTCGACCCCGTTGTTTTTCCTACTATTAGAATCTTTACAAGGCGACTCAGAGGTATTTACCCACCTGTGGAATACCGTACTGTGGGACTATATAAGTAATACCGTATTACTGGTTTTAGGTGTAGGGTTACTTAGCTGCTTTATTGCGTTACCACTGGGTTGGCTCACCGCTTATTGCCGTTTTCCTGGTAAAAAACAATTTGAATGGGCATTGATGCTGCCTCTTGCCATGCCTACTTATATTATTGCTTATGTGTACACCGATTTACTCGACTATGCGGGGCCGGTACAAATAACTCTAAGAGAGTGGTTTGGTTGGCAGTCGCCAAGTGACTACTGGTTTTTTGATATACGCACCTTACCAGGGGCAATTGTTATGATTGCGCTGGTACTCTACCCGTATTTATATTTAATTTTTAAAACTGCACTGCGAGAACAATCTTTTAAGTTAGTCCAAGCCAGTCAGTTAATGGGGCTAAATGCATGGAAAAGCTTTTTTAAAGTCAGCCTTGTATTATCCCGTGGTGCCATTGTAGCGGCACTTGCTTTGATCAGCATGGAAACCATGGCTGATTTTGCCACCGTAAGCTATTTTGCTGTCAGTACATTAACCACTGCCGTATACGATACCTGGTTTGGCTATTATTCATTAACTGCAGCAGCAAAAATTTCAGGGGTGATGTTGTTATTGCTGTTTTTAGCATTGATCACCGAGCGTTTTAGCCGTCGTAACCAAGCGGTGTTTGAGCGTCAATCGAGCGTGAACAGCGAGGCGCTTTATATCCTCAAAGGCAAGTCTGCGTGGCTAGCAACTGGGTTTTGTAGCTTTATTTTAATTATTTCGTTTATTATTCCGATTGTTGTATTGCTCAAATATGCAGTTATGTATTTTGATCAAGCGTGGAATAGTGAGTTTTTTAGCTATGCATGGCAAAGTTTAAAAGTGGCGGCTGTAGTCAGTGTGGTGACTATTATACTGAGTGTTTTAGTGGTGTTTTATCAGCGCATTGCTAAACAAACAAATCCATTAATTCCTGGGCGTTTGGCCAGTACGGGCTATGCGTTACCCGGCACAGTATTAGCGATTGCGGTATTGTTGCCACTAACACTATTAGAAAACACCATTAACCGCATTTTAACCCCTTATGATTTAGATATTGGCTTATTACTTACTGGCAGCTTAGTCACTATTATTTTTGCTTATATAGTGCGATTTTACGCAGTTGCACATGGTGCCATAGAGTCAAGCTTTTCACGTATTAGCCCCTCCCTTGATATGGCAAGTCAGTCAATGGGGAAAAGCCAAGGCCGCACATTACGCTTAGTGCATTTGCCTTTATTGCGCCGAGGCTTATTAACCGCAGGTTTATTGGTCTTTATTGAGTGTATGAAAGAGCTGCCCGCAGCCTTACTGCTAAGGCCTTTTGACTTTGAAAGCTTAGCAACGCACGTGTTTCAATATGTCAGTGACGAACAATTAGAGCTGGCCTCTATATCAGCTTTATTTATAGTGGTGGTGGGCTTTATTCCGTTATATTTTATTAACCGTTCAATGGAGCAACGTAGCTAAATGAGTAGTTTGATTTTACAAGGCGTGAGCTATGCATATAACGGGACTAAGGTTGTAGATGATTTAGACCTAACCTTAGGTAAAGACGAAATAGTGTGTTTACTCGGTGCCAGTGGCTGCGGCAAAACCACCACGCTTAAAGCCATTGCAGGGTTAATTGAAGCCAAACAAGGACAGGTATTTATTGATGGTAAGTTAGTCAGTGACGCCAATACGTTTGTGTCACCAGAGCATCGTAATATTGGCATGATGTTTCAAGACTACGCATTATTCCCACATTTAACGGTGGCGAATAATATTGGCTTTGGTCTAAGCGGTATGAGCAAAGCGGATAAACACGCACGCGTAAGTGAGATGCTAAAGCTGGTACACTTGGTAGGCTGCGCCGATAGATTCCCTCATCAACTCTCTGGTGGGCAACAGCAGCGAGTAGCGATTGCACGCGCATTAGCTTATAAACCTAGCTTACTGTTACTTGACGAGCCATTTTCTAATATTGATACCCAAGTACGATTTGAGTTAATTGCCGACATTAGGCGCATTATTAAGGCGCAGCAAGTATCGGCTGTGTTTGTTACTCACTCAAAAGAAGAGGCGTTTGCTTTTTCAGATACGCTAGCGGTTATGCACCAAGGTAAAATTGCGCAGCAAGGTACGCCAGAACAGCTTTTTGCTAAACCACGTTCAAAGGAGGTTGCAGAGTTTCTGGGTCAGGGCATATACTTAAGCGCAACCGCATTAACCGCCACTGAATATGAAACGCAGTTTGGGGTGGTTGAATCAATACAGCCACAGCAGCATGGCGTGGCCGATAAGGGCGTTATTTATGTGCGTCCGCATCAACTTGAACTTGTTAGTAATAACGATACGCAACAGCAATCTGAGCGGGTTAGTATATTAAGTAGTCGCTTTATTGGCTCCGCTTATGTATACACTGTGGTTATTGATGAGCAAGAAATAGAAGTTGCAGCCCAGTATGGCCAGTCATTTGAAATTAATGAACAGGTTACAATAAAAATAAAACCGCACACGGTGAATTTTTTTAAATCGTAATTAATCGCTGTGTTTTGCTCTAAAAAGTAAGGAATGACAATGGCGCAAGCGCAATCAGGGATTTGTGCTGAAGCAAACTTACACGGTTTGCACTTATTTTTTAATGTACTTGATGGTCACGACGAATCACTTCGCGCTAAGCTTAAAAAAGTGAGCGATATTGAAGATGAGTTTAGTGATCAATTCTCTGAATCTATGCTTTCTTGTATGGTCGCCATTGGCGCGCAATATTGGCCACACATTCTGCCTGATTATATGCCAAGTGAGCTGCAAAGCTTTCCTAATATCACCCATAGCGATTTTGTGATGAGTGCAAGGCCATGTGATTTGTTTGTGCAAATCCGCTCAGACAGAGAAGATGTAAACCACTTGTTTGCACTACAAATACTCAAACTATTCACCCCTGATGTTGAGCTGGTAGAGCAAGTTCGTAATTTCCGTTTTTTAGATGGTCGTGATTTTAATGGTTTTATTTATGCGGGCGATACCCCACATGGCCGTCAAAAACGCGTAACGGCGTTAGTAAACAAACCTGATAGTTTTGAAGATCAAGGTAGTTACATTCATGTGCAGCGCTTCAAACATGACTTGAGCTTGTGGCAGCATTTGTCATTACATGAACAAGAGCAAATAATGGGTCGTACACGCCTTGATAATACCTTGCTCAGCCCCGCACTTGAGAGCAGCCATGCAACCCGAAGTGAATTAAAAGATGAACAGGGGCAAGCATTATTACTAAATCAAAGTATGCCTTATGGCGACGTGTATGAGCAGGGGATGTTAATGATTACGTGCTCGGCTAAAGGGGATGCGTTCGAGAAAGTACTCAATAGCCGATTAGGGCAGGGGGAGTATTACGACCATTGGCTTGATTTTACTCAAGCAGATATGGGCTCTGCGTTTTTTGCACCCTCAGTGCGATTTTTAAAGCAGTTATAAAACAAGCCAGTAACGGCTACGTATCAGTATAGCCGTAACAGTGATAACCAAACGAGTTTAAACCGTATCAAACAAAATACGCACACGCTCTAATGTGAGGTCTATTTCTGATACTTTCGCTGGCGCAATAAAAATAGTGTCATCGCCGGCAATTGTTCCTAATACGCCATCTGCTTTACCTAATGAATCAAGTAAACGGGCAATTAGCTGCGCAGCGCCTGGGCTGGTGCGAATAATAATCATCATTTCGTTATGCATAATATCAATAACGAGCTGGCGTAATGGGCTCTTAGCGGTTGGTACCCCCATTTCGGCGGGTAAACAGTATACCATTTCTTGTTTTGCATTACGGGTGCGTACCGCGCCAAACTTACTTAACATTCGCGACACTTTACTTTGGCTAATATTATCAAAGCCTTGCTCTTTTAACGCATCAACTATTTCGCCTTGTGAGCCAAAGTTTTCTTCTTTTAAAAGTGCTTTAAAGGCTTTAACCAATGCTTCTTGTTTATCTTGTGGTTGCATAGTGTCTAATTAGTTATGTAATAGATACTGCAAATTCTACACAAAAATGCATAATTATGCAGCAGTTGTTTGCTTAAGTTGCCATTTTGCTGCGTTTAAACAGCAAAGTTTACAACTATGGTCGAAAATATAGCTAAAATAAGCAGGATAAATTTGTTTTTAGTCGTTAATTTCTTTATCTTATGAACCACAAATATTTCCTACCTCAAATCACGGAGAATTCCAATGAAAGTTGCTGTATTAGGTGCTGCAGGCGGTATCGGTCAAGCGTTGTCTTTATTATTAAAAACAGGTTTACCAGCTGGCTCTGAATTATCACTATATGATGTTGCGCCAGTAGTTCCTGGTGTTGCTGTTGACCTTTCTCACATCCCAACAGATGTTAAAGTTGCAGGTTTTGGTGCTGACGATTTAGATAAAGCATTAACAGGTTGTGATATCGTTCTTATCCCAGCGGGTATGCCACGTAAGCCAGGTATGGATCGTGCTGATTTATTTAATGTTAACGCTGGTATCATCAAAACACTAGCAGAAGGCATTGTTGCTAACTGTCCTAAAGCGCTTGTGGGTATTATTACTAACCCAGTTAACGGCACTGTACCAATTGTTGCTGAAGTATTTAAAAAAGCAGGTACTTATGATGCTAAACGTGTATTCGGTATTACAACACTCGATGTGATCCGTTCTGAAGCGTTCATTGCTGAGCTTAAAGGCGTTGACGTAGCAAGCGTTAAAGTTCCAGTAATTGGTGGCCACTCAGGCACAACTATCCTACCGTTACTTTCTCAAGTTGAAGGTGTTACTTTCACTGATGAAGAAGTGGCTGCACTGACTCCACGTATCCAAAACGCGGGTACTGAAGTAGTTAATGCTAAAGCGGGCGGTGGTTCTGCAACATTATCTATGGGTGCTGCTGCTGCACGTTTTTGTATGTCTTTAGTTAAAGGCTTACAAGGTGAAGACGTTGTAGATTATGCATACGTTGCTGTTGAAAATGGCGATGCAGAGTACTTCGCACATCCAGTACGTTTAGGTAAAAATGGCGTAGAAGAAATTCTTTCTTACGGCACTTTAAGCGCATTTGAAGAGCAAGCAAAAAATGATATGCTTGAAACTCTGAAAAAAGACATTAAAGAAGGTGTTGATTTTATGGCGTAATAGCCAAAATTAACCCATAAAAAAGCCTGCACTTGCAGGCTTTTTTATTGCTCGGAATTATCTACACAGTATAACTTAACCTGAACTCTGGTTAAGAGATTTACTAACGTATTGAATCAAAAATGATATTT